>JANNDA010000272.1:0-6347 GCA_031387195.1 Planctomyces sp.
GCCAAAAATACTCAACTGAACACAAACACTTCAGCAAATTCCGCCTGACACATAATTCCAGACAGGCCCCATCATCTCGGATCTTCGGGACAATGACTTCACGATAGTTTCGCTCGGCGAGCAGTCGCATCAACTCCAGCATCGTGCCGCCTTGTTCAACGGTCACGAACACAGCATTGCGCAGCGTGTCCTCCAGCCGTGGTCCCCAAGAATCGTGGAGCTTCTTGAACGCGGACACGATGCCCGACGTGACTTGGTCGATCAGTGTCGGATCACGACACGCAAGCGGATTGAATGCCACGGCGAAATCGCGATCCCCAGCGTCAAACAGAATCACGTCGTTGGTCCGCTGCGTCGGCATCATGCGAATGATGCTGGTCGCGAGGTCGCCATGCGGGTCAACGAGACAGACGCCATGCCCGGCCGCTAGGTCCGCATGAATCTGGTTCAGCAACAGCGTCGTCTTGCCCATGCCTGTCTTGCCGACGACATACAGGTGCCGGCGACGATCTTCTTCCGCGATGCCGATGATGCGGCAATCCTCTCGAAAGCGGATGCGGCCGACGATGACCGCCCCGTCCTCTTCTCCTGAGTAGAACTTGCCCGGCGCTTCGAGTTCTGCGAACTCGGTCGTCTGCATCTGTTCGGCGAGAACGGTTGCCGTCGGCGGATGCCACAGTGTCGCGAGTTCTTCATGCGACAGCAGAAAGCCGCGACCGGAAAGCGGTTGGCAACGACCACGTTGCAGCGACCCAAGACGAAAGATTGCGAGTCGCGATCGCGTGAAAGCCCCGAATGCACCAGCCAGCGAATGAAGGCGATCTCTGACTCGGTCGGCACCGCCACTTCGAGCAATGACGATCAAGCGGATGTGAGTCTCGAACAAATGCCCGCCCAGCTTGTCGCTCGCGGCTTGCAGGTCGGCCTCTCGTTCGTGGGTGCGGCCGGTGGATGTCATGAGCGTGTTGTTGGTGAAGTGGCCCACTGCCCGTGCGGCGAAGAGGCCCACAATCCAAGCGAGCGACCACGTCGCAGAGCGAGTGATGTGCCGTGCATAGAATGCGGCCAACTTGGGATGACGATGAAAGAAGGGACGGTCGAGCCGATGCACGGCTTTGATCGCGGTATGGGCTCGCCGATGACTGGCAGATCGCACGACAATTTCAACTTGGCAGCGGGTCGCATCGTCGGACTTGATCGCTCGCAAGATGCCGTTGATCGGGTCCGCGAAATTGCGATTGAGCTGATCTTCAAACTGCCCGTGCCGCAGAATGGGAAACAGTTCGGGCACGAGCGAAAGTTCTGACGACCAAGTCTCACCGTCTTCGGAGTCCGTCGGCGATGCCTCTGGTTCCGGTGTCGTGAGGGCACATTGCGGATAGTTCGCCGTGATCGGTCCACAGACGAGTTGCGAGAGTTCGTCGGGGCATTCAAAGAACAAACCGACTCATTGCCACGAAGCTCCGTATCCGAAGACGATGGGCCGCCTCAGGTGATTCGCCTGATGGATTGCCGCGAGCGCCTTCTCCATATAACGCGAGCCGCGTTCGTTGGCGGCCGGGGCGGAGAGCAGTTTCAGCACGTTCGCAGCGTACCACGACTTTTCAGTTGGAATGGATCGCCCCAGCGGTTGAGCCATCACTCAATGGCCCAACAGGCTCTAGCGGCGGCAGACCTTCGACCCTGCGTGAATACTGACATTGCTCGTCACCCGGCTCCATTCCCACGCAACAGCTCGGTCGAGTCGGATAGATCCCGCAGCGATTGTCTTCGCCCAGAAATTGGCATCTGTGACCACAATTGAGAAGCACGGCCATGCAGTCCTCGGTGATCTCCTGCACCATTTGGTCCACGCTCTTGCCGGCATGGTGACGATCAGCCGTGGTTCGCGGAGCACGTCGATCTCATCGCATTCGATGAAGAGATGGCCTTTGCAGCAAGCTCCGCAAATGTCGCATTCAAATTTCGGCATAGCCTCAGCGTACTCGATTCCCGATCGCGCGCAAGTTGTTGGTCCCAATCGTGGAAACCTCGAAGACCTCGAGCATGCCGGGACAAAAACGCCTCAGTTGAGTGTGTGTAGGCTCGCGT
The DNA here is from genome assembly GCA_031387195.1 of Planctomyces sp. Lineage (GTDB taxonomy): Bacteria > Planctomycetota > Planctomycetia > Planctomycetales > Planctomycetaceae > SXKJ01. Next base: position 2,092 of record JANNDA010000272.1, read on the forward strand.
GAGGCGGTGGCCGCCACGTCTCCGGACGGTCGCTGGCTTCCTCATCCGTTTGGGAGAAGGGACGCGGCGTGATACCCGCGTCTAGTGCCGCGTCACCTCTAAATCTTCGGGTAGGAGCGGATTGAGAAATCGGCGACTCTGTGTGTACCACAAGGAAGTGGTTTATGCACAAGAAGTATGTGGTTCGATTGACGGACGAGGAACGGGGAGAGCTTCAGCTTGTGATCAAGAATGATCAAGAAGTTGAAGGGGTCTGGCCAGAAAGTGCGACGGGCTCACATTCTGCTGAAGGCCGATGCGGACGGGCCAAACTGGACCGACCAGCAAATTGCCGAGGCGTTCTCGTGTCGGACGCGAACCGTCGAAGGGATTCGCCAGAGGTTGGTGGAACGCGGTTTCCAAGAGACGCTCGACCGCGCCCAGCGACCGTCGCCGCCCACGGCAAAGCTGCTCGATGGCAAGCAGGAAGCACGCCTCATTGCCACTCGCCTTGGTACGCCGCCCAAGGGGTATGCCAACTGGTCGCTGCGGCTGTTGGCTCGCAAGGTGGTCGAGCTGGAAATCGTCGCCAGCGTGAGTCACGAGACCGTGCGCCGCACGCTCAAAAAAACGGCATGACGAATCGCAAAATCGAGTACTGGGCCAAGAAACAGAACACCGCCGCCGGAAGCCGACGCCGAATTTGTCGCCAACATGGAAGAAGTCTTGGAGACCTATGAAAAGCCCTACGATTCCGCGTGTCCGGTGATTTGCATGGAAGCAAGTCTGGCCGCCGACCGATGAGGGAGGATGAAGAACTTATAAATCGGCAGCTTCATGACACGTTTGCGGCGTTGGCATCGACTCCGGGGGCGGGTGGGTTCGTCATGGCGGCAACTGGTTCTGTTGAGGACTGGTGGCTGTTCTCTCTGGCGATCGTTAAAGCGTGTGCCTAGCTTGGTGTCGCAGCGGTCAAGATGTTTGATTACCGTCCGGTTGCTCTCCCAAACGGTGCTTTGAACAGAGGGTCTTTAATGACGAACAAGTGGTCGCTGTTGATTGAGTAGTCGCTCGTGAGGCTCGCGATTTCAGACAGAACATCAACAAAAGCGGCCCGCCCCAGCATCACGTCTTCAGCCCCAACTGCTGATGCTGTTGTTTGAGAGCGGCTTCGTAGCGTACGGCGGTAAATAGCGTTGGACGATGTCGAGCATCGGCTGATGCAACTGGCCATTCGTGGCCAGGATGTGCGTCTTCGCCAGCGGCAATGGTTTGTTGTCGCAGGTCGTCACACAGCCGCCCGCCTCTTCCACGAATAGTCGGCCGGCGGCGAAATCCCACGGTGAGAGTTCGTACTCGAAGTACGCTCCGATTTGTCCGCAAGCGACCATGCACAGGTCCAGCGTGGCGGCTCCCATGCGGCGGATGCAGTGAATGTGCTCGTGAAACAGATCACGCATCGCTGACAGCGTGGCTTCCATGATCGCTCCGCGGTCGTAGTAGAAACCCAGGCCAATGAGCACTTCATTCAAACTCGAATGCTCGGCCACATGCACTCGCTGACCGTTGTGAAAGGCTCCCTCGCCGCGTGAGGCGATGAACCAGTCGTTGCGAGCCGGATTGAAGATCACCCCGCACTGTGGTTGCCCCGCTCGATAGTAGGCGACCGAAACGGCGAACTGTGGAATGCCGTGTAAGAAATTGTTCGTGCCATCGATCGGATCGATCACCCACAGATGCTCGGCGTCGGAAAGTTCGGTATGTCCTTCCTCGGCGAGGATTGCGTGATCGGGAAACGTCTGGCGAATGGTCTCGACGATCGTCTGTTCCGACTCGATATCGGCGATGGAGACTCGGTTGTAGGACGGTTCTCCCGCTTTGACCTGATGCGAGACGTTGGCGAAGTCACGAAAGTATCTCGCAACAACGTCACCTCCGGCACGCGCGGCGGCTTCAGCAATTTGTTGTTCGAGAGTCATGACACGGGCCTTTCGATGCTCAACCGCGTCCCACGTTTCCCGGTCGCAATTGAAGCTGCAAACCGAAGGTCTCTTCGAACAGCAGGCCGTTTTGCTTCAGCGCCAGTTGCTCCAGCGACAAATCCTCGACGTTGGGGATCGAAATGACGAGACGGTCTTCTTCTCTTTGGCAGGTCAGATCGGTGATGCGTTGACTGTAGGAGCGGTCGAGCGCGATCGCTGTTCGCAGCAGTGCGGCGAGCTTGCTGATGGTGACTCGTCCGTCGCGATCAAGCGCCGCGTAGCCCGGGTGTGCCGGCTTTGGCGAGGCACGGCGGTGATAACGCGCCACCAGCGCGATCAAGGCTTGATCGCGCTTGGTTAGCCCAAACAATTCACTGTGCTGAATCAGATAGAGCGAGTGTTTGTGGTAGCTCGTCGTGTTGACATACAGCCCGATCTCATGCAGTAACGCCGCCACGTGCAACAACAAACCGAAGCGTGCATCAAGTTGATGCTCGGCAGCCAGTTCGCGAAACAACTTGTCGGCGAGAAATGCCACATGCACGGCGTGATGTTCGTCGAAGCAAAACTTCCGACCAAAATCGAGTGCCGAACGAATCACTTGCTCGGAAAACTCGTCGGACAGCGAACCGCGAACGGCCATGTCTTTCAGCAGTCCGTCGCGCAGATTCACGTTTGTGACCAAGACGTGATCGAGGCGCAACGTTCGAGCCAAGAGGCTGTAAGCCAACAACGCCGGGCCGAGCGTTTCCGCATCAGGAAACGAAATGTGGTACTTGTGAACGATCTCGTCGATCGACAATTCGAGTACTTTGTCAGTGAAGCGTTCAAGCGAGGCAGTCGAAATGCGTCCGAGATGTTGTAGCTTCTTTTCCGGAAGAATCTGAGACGCGGCGAAGCGAACGTCACCGCCCAGTGCGATCAGTTCGGTCGTTCCTTCTTGCGGGACGTGCATCACAATCTCTTCGACAGTCCGTCCAATCTGACTCTGCATGATCGGACGAACTTTTAATTTGGGGAGTCGATGCTCCTCCAGCATTTCGCGCAGTCGCAGCGAGCCCAAACGGTAAGTGTGCGAGTAAGCCACTTGCTCGTTTTGTACTAATAGCACTTCAGTGCTGCCGCCTCCGACTTCGACGACCAATGTTTTTGCAGTGGCTAACGAAGGCTCCGAGTGCAGGAACGGCTTGATCCCCAGGAACGTGATGCGATTGACCTCCGCCTCTTCGAGCGGCTCGACCGTCAACCCGGTGGCGATGTAGATGCGATCGAGAAACGCCAGGCGATTCGTGGCCTCACGAACCGCGCTTGTCGCGACAATGCGGATTTGGTCGTCGCTGACGATTTGGTACTCGCGCAGCAACTGACGATATCTCTTGAGTACTTTCACGCAGTCTTCAATGGTCGCTCGGCGAATCATCCCTCGCGTGAATGTGTCCTTACCGAGATCAACTCCTTGAGTCACGGTCTCCAGTGTGCGGACATTTCCGGCAGGATCAATTTCGGCAATCGCCATACGGATCGCCGTCGTGCCAATATCGATCACCGCGACGGGGCGAACCGTCGGCGGCGTTGTCGGCGCGGAGAGACTGACTTCGGATGTGTTGCTCGCTGACATGATGCAGACTCTTTCGTTCCATCAAACATCAACCAATCACTGCATTCGCCCACGCAGCAGCACCTAACGCGACGGCATCATCGCCCAGCTTTGCCGCCACGACTTCGTAGGTTTTTGCGTAAGACGGCAAGACCCATTTCTTGGCCGAAGCGGTCACGGTTTCTACGTACAACTCGGGCATCGCTTCGACGAGTCCGCCTCCCAGCACCACGATGTCGGGAGCCAGCAGATGCACCAGGCCTCCGATGGCCGTTCCCAAATGCCCGGCCGCGTCCCTCACAATTTGCTCGATGACGGTGTCACCCTTCTTGATCGCTTCGGCCAGCGCACCGCTGCGAATGTCCGCCAGATCGGTGCCAGCCAGTTCAGCGAGCTTCGGTGCTTGACCACGAAACACCGCCTGCGCTGCCGCTGCTGAAACGGCCAAGCGACTGCTCACCGCTTCTAAACAACCGCGCCGGCCGCACGAACATCGCGGACCATTCGGTACAACTTCCACATGACCAACTTCCAAGCACGAACAATTTTTCCCTCGAAAGATCTTTCCTTCATAAACCATGCCGCCACCGACACCGGTTCCAGGAAACACTCCGATCGCGGTGTGAGCTCCCTGAGCCGCGCCAAATAAGTATTCGCCGTAGACGCCACAATCGACATCGTTCGCAATCACGGCTCGG
>JANNDA010000882.1:0-16071 GCA_031387195.1 Planctomyces sp.
TGTTCTGGTTCAACAAGCTCATCCACGATCGCGGGCCGCTGTTCGCTGGAATGGTGACTAACTTGGTCCCCGCTGGAGCGGTCGTCTGGGGTTGGTGTGACGGCGAAGAGGTCACGTTCCGTCAACTGATTGCCCTGGCGATCATCCTACCGATGGCCGCTTTGGTCCAATTCGGAGGCCAACGCGCGGTCACGAAAGAATTGGCCACAAAATAAGTGCTCTCAGCCATTCGCGCTGGAACAAAGCAGTCAGCCACCACGTTCCAAACAAATGGGGGAGCCGAAATAAGCCACGAACCATGCGGATCGCACTCAGTGGTCGCTTGACTGACTCCGATGACCATGTCCAAGATGAATCTTGTTTCCGTTGCGTGATTCAAACAGGGAGCGTTGTCGCTCGCATACCGCATTTTTTGAACTACGAAATGACTATGACACCATGAATAGTTTTCAAGATTTCCAGCATAACGTCGTCACTACAGGTTCTGGGCAGTCCACGTTTTCGGAATGCGGGCATGCGTCGTATAAAATGTTATACAATTACCACATGCTGCCAGTCTCTGCGATCGAAGGTAAGTTGGGTGGCGGGGGTATTGATGTTGCTGACGCAAAAGCAAACGGGCTCGAAGACAAAAGTATCATGCCGCCGGGACTGCGCTGGGCATGACGATGTGGTCGGGCGAGAAATTCAAGCAAAGTCCCTCATGGTATGACGTTGAACTCACAGACGGTTGCGAGGCGTTTATCGAAGAATTGAAAAAAAGTCCGCTTTGGGTGTCGAGATACATTAAGAACGGGCTTTATCACATCACCGTGGCTGTCGGATTTAAATGGGGAAGCAGCAAAAAAGGATATATAATTTTCAACAATCCGTTTCCCGGACCAATTAGCGCGGTTGAGACTTCCGATATCACAGCAAATAGTTTCGTGAGAGACATTACAAGTGCGAGTGGCTCAGTCCAGGCGATTCGGTAATCGATGTCGCTCGAAAAGATCGCGCTGGGGCCGGCTGGCTTTTTTCGTGACTCGTTAGGCATCGACTGATCGATGAGGAAACGAGTTGAAGAGTTGTAGACTTCGACGAGCCATCACTTCGTGTGAGAACGCCTCGCGAGTGCGTTGATGGCCGACTGTGGCAAGACGAAGGCGTTCATCAGGATGTAACAGCAGCGATTCCCATTTTGCGACCAAGTCGTCGAGGTTTCCTGGCTCGAATAACAATCCGCCTTGAGTCGCTTCGAGCAGTTCCGGAAACGCTCCGTGAGCGGGTTGCACTACTGGGACGCCGTTCGCCAATGCTTCGAGGATCGAGAGACCTTTCGGCTCGCGATAGACCGTCGGGACGCTGAACACGTCCAGCGATTTCAGGAATTCGACCTTCTCGGCCTGCGATGACGGACTGCCGATGAACTCGAAGGCCGGGCCGAGGCGAGCGGCTTGGGTGCAGACTTGCTCAAAGTAGTTTCGGTCCCGTTCCCCCAAGTAGCCCCCGACTCGCAGACGCGTGCGCGGGTGCTTGGCGTGTAGGCGAGCGAACGCTTCCACCAACAGATGCAGGCCCTTTTCCGGGCAGAGGCGCGCGAAATAGCCGACCGTTAACGGATCTCCGGCCGGGCGAGGTTGTCCGTCGTGTCCGGTCAGGTCGATGCCGAGCGGCAGTTGATGAAAGCGGTCGAGGGGTATCGCTAACTCGGCGGCCATGTGCTCGGCGTAGTAGCGGCTGTGCGTGATGACGCCGTCGAAATCGCGGGCGCGGTTTCGCAACGCTTGTAGGACCGGCTCGCGATGCGAATCAGGGAGCGAGCCGAGGAAGATGTCGTCCCCTTGCAGTACACACAGCACCGGGCCAGCGAAGAGTTGCTTGATTCGACGGACCGATCCGGCCAACAGGGCGTTGCTGAAGATGACGATGTCTGGCTTCAACTGCTCGCCGATGAACTGGGCGAGTTCTTCGACTTGTTCGCGCTGCGGTCCCGCTTCACCGGCCAGCATGTCGAGCGTCAGTTGACCGAGTTGCTTCGCGTCGTTGCTGACCGCATTGCTGGTCGCCCAGCGGATGATCGCCGGGTGATCGAGCCAGTGTTTGAGAAAGCCGGGAACCGCTCGCCACCAACGCCACTGCGACGAGAGGTAGACGTTGATCCCGCCGAAGAAGACGCGCGAGTCGCTGACGTTCTCCTCATCGACGCGGATCGGCGTGTAAGTCGGAATCAGCGAGACCTCGGCCCCGCGAGCCAGCAACGCGCGAGCCCAGGTGTTGTCGTGCATGCACGACCCACAAAACATTCCCGCTCCGCCGGCTGTGATGATCGCGATGTGCATCAGCCCAAGTATCTTCCAAGGTACAAAATCGCGGTGACTACGATCGGCCAAAACAGAATTCCGACCCACAGATCAATTTGTGAGGAAGCAAATCTTTGAACAATGCTTCGCAACTCCCAATCCGCCGAACTCATCAAGACAACATCAATCGCTAACTTGTGCTTGCGACGTAGCTCATACCACTCGTTAGTGCGGTAAACCATCCAGCCAGTGGAGACAATGGGACCAACCAAATACTCGTTCAACAAAATTAGGCCGACACAGAATACGCCAAAAAGATTTCGATCGCTGTTGATGACCTCCATTCTTTTGACGGTCGCTTCGTCGAGTCTCCATTCGTTCTCTTTGTTTTCAATCATTGGTGGTCGCTCAAGGGTCGGACTTAATTCAGTGCTACCATGAACAACCGAGTTTTTATTTCACGCTTAACAACACGACTGGTAGTTTTTTGAAGTTGTGCAAATGCCCGCGAGCCACCTCGACTCACTAACCCGAAACGCCAGCGAGGGCGGGCGTTTCGCTGCTAATCACCTCGGCTGAGCGTCCGCCCTCGCTGACGCTTCGGGTTAGTGTGGTTGTTCGCTGACGCTTCGGATTACTTTTCTTGTTCGCTCAGCAGGAATGCCAGCAGGTCGCGAAGTTCGTCGGGTTGCTTCACGAGTCCGGCGGGCATCGGCGAGATGTCTTGAAGTTTGGTTTCTTCGATGTCGGACTTCGCGAACGTCACCCGCTTCGCGTCGGGCAGCAGCAGTTCGAGCTTCTCGCCGGTCTCGCCGAGGACGAGGCCGGAAGATTGCTTGCCGTCTTTCGTGATGACCAACGTCGCTTTGAAGACCGGCGAGACCATGCGGCTGGGGGCGAGGACCGATTCGACCAGATGCGGGATCGTGAACCGTTTCGCCGTTTCGGCCAGACTCGGCCCGCCGGTGACGGGTTGATCGGCTCGGATCGCGTGGCACTTCGCGCAACCGAGTCCCTCGGCGGAAAACAGTTTCTTGCCACGAGCGATGTCGCCGCTCTTCGCCGCTTCAAGCCAATTCACTTCGAGAAACTTCGGATCGACGGGCGCGTTGCCGGAGGTCGTCGCGTTCTTGAGCCGTTCCGTCAGCGAGCCGGGGCTGACCGGATCGGGCAACGTCGGCGGGATCTTGTCGAGCGTTCGATAATGGATGTAGAGGCCCGATTCGCCGGTGAGATTGCGGACTCGAAACAGGATGTCGTTGCTCCCCGGTTCGAGGTCGAGATAAACGATGTCTTGCAGCGGCAGGGCGGCGCGCGAGATATCGTTCGTGTGGACGACACGGCCGTTGTGCCAGACTTTGATGCCGTCATCGCTGCCGACCAGCAGCATCGCCTGCTGCTTGCGCGGGCTTTCGAGACGGAAGAAGGCGTAACTCGACGAGTCATTCACATCGCCGAACGCTTCGTGAAAGTTGAAGAACCGCGGCCCGCGTGGCATCTGCTTCCACGTCACGAACCGTTCGCCGACCGCGTGCTGAGCCGACAAGTCGATCGGCCCTCGTTCCGGTGCATGAACCGTTTCAAAACCTTTGCCGCCATCCGGGAACGGCCCCGCGACCCACGCCTTGTCTGGATTGATGAGGTCGGCGAGTTGCAGCTTCCCCTGTTCGTTCTTCCGCCGCACGCTGTGCACCTTCGGCTCGGAACGCGGATCGTTGAGCATCAACAAGAAATGTGCCGCCTGCAAACGAACCGATTCCTCGTTGTCATCCAGCCGAGCGGCCAGCAACGCGAAGAGCTGCTCTTGATCGTCGGTGTGTTTCTTCTGGGCCTTCCAATGTTCGGCGACCGTGTACGTCCCGACGCGGCCGAACTTCCGCAGATCGGTTTTCTCTGTCTCGTCCGCGTATTGAATGAGGTACGCCTCATCGGGATTCCGCCACACCGCCAGCGGTATCGACTTATCGAGGACTTGATCGACCTTCGGCAACGTCAATCGAAAGCCGCTCGCCAGGACGGCGGCCAGACGAGTCTTGGCATCGTCCGAGTTCGCCAGCGGTTTGAGTTCGCTCGCGTTGAGCCGTTCGGCCATAAGTTGCGTGGCGATGTGTCGAAGGTAGCGATCGTTGCTTCGAGCGGAGGTAATGACTTCTGCCGGAAGTGCTCCGGTCTTGTCGAAGAGCGCCAATAACTCTGACAGTTTTCGTTGCTCGGCAGATTGTTCGAGAGGCTTACGCCCCGTCCTTGGGCGATTGACTGCTTGCGGTCCTGAGCCGACGGCGACAGGACCGCGTCGAGTGAGTTCAACAAATGCGAGATAACGTTGTGACCATGAGTCGTTTGCGAACCGACTCTGCAATTGATTGTTCGTCGCTTTCAGCACGTCGAAGGCTTCAAACGGATGCGTCGGCGGATCGTCTTTCTTGGTGAGCATCGCGAGTTCGCTGCGGTAGATCGGCGAACCTTCGTTGTTGGCCATGAAGGAAACCGTCACGAAGATGCGACCGCCGCGACCGACTGTCACGCCGACGGGGCGAGCGAGGTCTTTGCCGACGATCAGCGGTTTCTCTTCGCAATGGAACGTCGCTCCGGCGGGCGTGAGCGGATACCGCGTGACGGCTCGGGTACACCAGCGAGCGACCAAGAGGTTGTTGCGGTATTGCTCGCCGAGGAATGCGTCGTCGTAGTACGACTGGCCGACCGGGACCGCTCGACCGAGGCCGGTGGTCATCGTGTCGAGCAAGTCGGCTCGTTCGGGAGTAATGTGCGGCATCCAACCGCGCGGCCACGCGAAGTACGCATGCGGCACAACATGATTCAGTCGCCCCGGCACATAGGCATGCGGCAAGCCTTCGTGATCGTTGTCGTTCGTGAAGAGATTGAAGTTGCTGTCGAAGACGAGCCCGCAACTGTTTCTCAACCCGGTCGCGACCGTTTGAAAACCGGTGCCGTCTGGTCGAATGCGAAAGACCGCTCCGACGCCGTTGTAAGGATGCCGCTGCCAGCCCGGCGTCGAAAAAGGGGACTGTCCCTTTCCGGATGTTGATGTTTTTTCGGATGCCGAAACCGTAGAGGGACTGTCCCCTTTTTCGACGGCAGGCGGCTTCGCATCGGGAGTGAAGAACGACCAATGTCCCCAGTGATCCGGTCGATCGAAGTCGCCATAGTACCACAGCGGGTCGCCCATCGAGACGTACAAATCTCCTTCCGGTCCCCACGCTAAACCGTGAAAGCACTGATGCACGTGCCCGGCGGGAACGCCCCACAGCAGTCGTTTCGGTTTGAGCCCTTCGGTCTTGATCGCTCCGTCCGGCAAGACGTAGAGCGCGTTCATCGTCAGCACGTATAAGTCCGGCCCACGCAGCTCGATGTCATACGCCCACGAGTGCGGCGGGAAGCGGAACAGCTCGACGCGCGGCTTGTAGCCCCCGTTGTCATCCGGGTCGTAGCGAAAGACCGCCTCGCGTCCGCCGACAAAGAGACGACCAAGGCCATCGCAGCGAATCGACAAAAATGATTCGTCCGGCGAACTGTCGAGCAATTCCAGTCGTAAGCCGGGATCGGACGGAACGTAGTCGGTTGGTGGCGCGGCGAAAGCGTCGAGCGGGCTGCTGGTCACGGCGAACAAGGCCATGAGGAGGATCAACGATGTGCGAATCATGACGGCGCTTTCCGTTCGTAGCACAGGCGGCTCGCCTGTGCGGCTTTTTCGTTGAAATCACAGGCGAGCCGCCTGTGCGACGTTTATACTGCGACGCGAACTCGGCTCGCCACGGAGACACTTTGATGCCCTCGCCCTTTCCCGGAATGAACCCGTATCTCGAAGCGGAGGGAGTTTGGCAAGACTTCCACATGCGCCTGTCAACGGCCTTGAGCGAAGTCATCGCTGACCTTGTCGCTCCCGACTACATCGTGTCGTTGGAGGAGCACCTTTACGTCGAAGAGCCGCCGAAGCAGCGCGGTCGCTTCATCGGACGCAGTGATGTGGCCGTCAAAGAGGGACCGTTTTGGGAGAGCGGGGCGGGTGGCCTTGCGACGGCGACGGCAGTGCTCGAAGCGCCGGTCTACGCCACGCAGCCCGAGCCACTGGATTCGTTCGCGGAGCCTTACTTGGAGATTCGCGATCGCGAAGAGAACTTGGTCATCACGGTGATCGAGTTGCTCAGCCCGACCAACAAGAAGACGGGGCCGAATCGCGAGACCTATCTCAGCAAGCGGCAGCAGTATCTTTGGTCTGACGTGAACTTCATCGAGATCGACCTGTTGCGCGGCTGGGGGCGGATGCCGCTCGATGAAATGCCTTCGTGCGATTATGCGGTCATCGTGAAGCGAGCGACTCAATGGCCGCGCGTCGGAGTTTGGCCGCTGAAGTTAAAAGACCCGCTGCCGACGATCCCCGTTCCGCTGCGTGAACCTGATCCCGACGCTCGCGTGGATCTGCAAGCGGTTTTGAATCTGGTTTATGACCGAGCGAAATACCGTTATCGAGTTTACTCGGCGAAGCCCCGCCCGCCGCTCATGCCCGAGGATGCGCGCTGGGCGGAAGCGATCGTCGCGGAGCATCTCGCCACGGACGATCGACGCTGAAAATGTGGCGCATGCGACTCGCGTGCGCTGTCGTCCGAATCACTCGCACGCGAGCCGCGTGCGCCACAAAGTTTGGAAAGCCTCGACATGCCAACGATCCTGACACTGTGTCGCTCGATGTTTTTGGTGGGAATTGTTTTCGCCGCTTGTGTCACGCCGGTCGTTGCCGATGAGCCGCTGCATTCGCGCGTCGATGCTCTGATCGACGTGAAGCTCGAAGGCAAACCGCCCGCAGGAGCGGCTGATGACGCGGAGTTTTTGCGGCGGGTGTTTCTCGATTTCGCCAGTCGCATTCCGAATGTGACGGAAGCTCGCGAGTTCTTGAATGACTCGGCGGTCGACAAGCGGGAGAAGATGATTGACCGGTTGTTGGCGAGCGTCGAGTTCCCTCGGCGAATGACCGAGTTCGTCAACGTGATGCTGATGGAACGGCGCGGGGAGCATCCGGAATGGCTGGCGTACCTGCGGGCTTCGTTCGAACAGAACAAGCCGTGGGATGTCATGGCTCGCGAGATGATTTCGCCTGATCCGAAAAACGAGCAGACGCGGGCGGCGGCGTTCTTTCTTAGCAAGCGGCTGGAGAATTACGGCCAGAACCCGGTGGACTATCCGATCCTGACTCGCGACGTCGGACGGTTGCTGTTGGGCATGGACCTGCAATGTGCTCAGTGCCATGACCACCTCTTCATCAAGGACTACAAGCAGGCGGACTTTCAGGGAATGTACGTCGTCTTCTTAAATGCCTCGCTGCGGAACGACGCGAAGTTTCCCGCCGTCGCCGAGAAGTTGCTAACGAAGAAAATTGAGTTTCAGTCCGTCTTCAACGCCGACAAGAAAGAAGTCGGCCCGCGAGTTCCCGGTCGAGCGGAGATCGCGATCCCGACCTTCGCGAAGGGAGAAGAATTCGCCGAGCCGCCCGATCCGAAAGCCAAGAATCCCGGCCGCCCGAAGTTCAGTCCGCTGGAACATCTCGCGAACCAAATCACGGCGGCGGACAATCCGGCGTTCGCTCGCAACATCGCGAATCGCGTTTGGTTTCAACTGCTGGGCCGCGGCCTCGTGCATCCGCTCGACATGCATCACAGCGAGAATCCGCCATCACATCCGGAGTTGCTGGATCTGCTCGCTCGCGAGTTGGTCGAGCACAAGTTTGATTTGAAGTGGTTGCTCCGCGAACTGGCGCTGACGCGAACTTACCAACGCTCGTCGGTCCTTCCTGTCGAGGCCGCCGATCCGCTGCCGGAGCGATACATCGTCGCCCTCGAAAAGCCGCTGTCCGCCGAGCAACTTTTCTGGAGCGTGCTCTACGCGACAGGCCAGATTGATTCTGTTCCCGCCGTTCAACCACCGATCGTGCCCACAACCGCTGAATCGAAACCCGACACCAACGAAGCCGGCCAAGCCGCGAAGCCGCCATCGGCTGCGGCTCGCTTCGATCCGATCAAGCAAAAGTTCCTGAAAGCATTCGCGAACCCACCGATGGAACCCGAAGGAGAATTCGCACCGTCGCTGCGTGCCGCGTTGTTCTTAATGAACGACGCCGATCTACTGAAGCTGCTCGACGCACAACCCGGCAATCTGCTTGCCCGACTGCAAACACTCGACACGCCCGAACGAATCGCCGACGAGTTGTACGCCAGCGTCCTCTCGCGACGCCCGAATGCTGACGAGATCGCTGACGTAACCGTGCAACTCCAACGTGCGGGTGACAAAAGAGAGGTTGCCTTAAAACACCTCGCGTGGGCGTTGCTGGCATCGACAGAGTTTTGCGTCAATCACTGACGCGTTAGTCGGAGGAACCTAATCTTTGAGTGCGCCAGGAGGCGTGCTCGACTGGATGTGGATATGGCTCGCGATCGTCAAAAGTTGTTGGACCGTTTGAGTGATTGGACGGCTCGATACGTCGAGCGGCAGCGTCGGCTGAGTTGGTTCGGGTGCGCCGGTTGCGGCGCGGCGGCGTTGCCGGTTTTCTTTCTCACCTTTTGGGTGATCTATGCCGTGCTGTGGGTCGGGTTCCAAGGCTTGTTGACGACACAAACGGCGCGGTTGTTCGGCAGCGGGTTGGTGGTGCTGCTCTTGATCCCGTGCTACGTGACGGCGAATTGGAACGAACTGCGGAGTCTGAAGTTTGAGTCCTCCGATCGTTTGCTGGCCGCACGCGTGATCGCACGGGCTTCGGGGATGGGCGGCTTGGCGCTCTTGGCGGGACCGCAAACAGCGCATGCGTTCGTCAAGGTACTGTCGATGACGCTGCTGTTGGGACCGGGGTTGGTGCATCTCGCCATTAAGCTGGCTGGCCGAGCGAGCTTGTTGGACAAGCTGGATGTCGCCGCCATCAGCCAAGTGCTGGCGCTGCTGATCGAGAAAGAGCAGCGCGTGTCGCTCGACGAATTGGCGCAGCAGACGCACGTCACGGAAGTCGAATTGGCGATGGACCTGGCCCTGGTTGTGGGCGTCGTGCCGCTGAAGTCCGGCGAGCTGGGCTACACACTGAATGACGACTTGCGTCAAGAACTGCAGAAACATCGCCCCGGCGGCGCGGCGCGAACGTTGGACTGACAATGTCCAAGGCACGATCCAGTGTCGGTACGTCATCGGAGCACCGGGAATTCGCCTGGTCTTCGAGCCCCCTTCATCGTGTTGGCAGAGACTGCTACGATCTGTCAGGCAGTGAGAAGCTTGAACAAAAAGTGTGGCAGCGCGGCACGGTTATGACACAACAGGGGAACGGAATCGCCGAGCAATCGCCATCGAGAGGCATCTCGGTCGGAGAGCACTCATCCCGGACGCAAGTGTTGAAACACAACTTGCGAGTCAGCCAAGCGGATGCCGCTTCGTTTGGCGTGATGATTGGGTTGGGCGAAACGTACTTGCCGCTGTTTGTGCTGACCGTCGGCTTGGGTGAGGTGATGTCGGGGTTGGTGGTCAGCGTGCCGGTGTTGTTGGGCGGCGCGTTGCAGATGATCTCGCCGCGAGCCGTGCGATTGCTGGGGTCACACAAACGCTGGGTGCTCTGCTGCGGTTCGTTGCAGGCATTGAGCTTTCTGCCGCTGATCGTCGCGACGATTGTCGGACACATTCCCGGTTGGGCGGCAATGGTCGTCGCGACGCTGTATTGGGCGGGGAACTTGGGGACGGGGCCCGCTTGGAATGTGTGGATCGGCACGCTGATTCCGCGAGCGATCCGCGCTCACTTTTTCGCCAAGCGAACTCGATTACAACAGCTCACCGTACTGGCGGGGTTTCTCGGCGGCGGGGTCGCGCTGCAATTGGGCAAGAAGTACGACGAGAGTCTCGGCACTGAGAACCAACACACGTTGCAAGTCTTCACCGTGTTGTTCGGCTTGGCGTTTTTGTGTCGGGTCGTGTCGATCTCGTTCCTCGCTTCACAAAGCGAGCCGCTGCCGCTGCTCCCGGACATGCGCCGGCTGTCACCTCTGCAGCAACTGCGGCAGTATCGTCATAGCGCTGGTGGGAAACTGCTGGCCTACATTGTCTTCGTGCAATTCGGCATTTGGATTTCAGGACCGTACTTCACCGCATTCATGAGCAAGAAGTTGGGGTTCACGTATCTCGACTATGCCGTGCTGATCGCGTTCTCGTTCGTGTCAAAGATCATCGCGTTGCCGTTCTGTGGACGGCTGGCAAAGCGACTGGGAGCTCGACGCCTGCTGACGCTCGGTGGCATCGGCATTATCCCCATGGCGGGGATGTGGTACGTGTCGGACAACTATGTTTGGTTGTGCTTCACGCAAATCACGGCGGGGATTGCCTGGGCCGCGTATGAGTTGGCGTTTTTGCTGCTCTTCTTTGAGTCGATCCCGGCAACCGATCGAGTCAGCGTGCTGACGCTGTTCAACTTGTTGAACTCCGCCGCGTTGGCCGCCGGTGCGTTGCTGGCAGGATTGTTTTTGCACCTCGCAGGCGAGCAGCGTTGGGCTTACGAAACGCTGTTCCTTGTGTCATCGAGCTGGCGGTTGCTGGCACTGTTGTTGCTGTGGCGAGTTCCTGAAATCCGCGTGACCGCCGATGAGGTCAGCGTGCAGATCGAAGAACTGCGAGCGTCAGGCGAAGGGATCGACGGCCCGATTCTGTCGAGCTTTCCGGACGAGACAAACTAAAAGAGTTCATACATGTGCTCGCCGCCGTGAGCAGGGTTGCCGATCAACTTTCGGCCTCGCAGATCAACGACGAAATCCAGCAGTTCCAACGGGACTTGCCCAATAAAAGTCGGGACCGAGTTGGGGACTTCACCGACATCGACAGTGCAACTTCGACCTTGAATCGTCAACAACACCGGGCCATAGAGATTAGTGGTGCGGACTCCGACGCTGGTGGTCACTCGCCGTTCGCTGAATTTCTGGAGCCCCAGTTCCTTGATGAGCTTTTTGGGCAAGGAGAGTACAGTCGCACCAGTATCCACCAGCGCGTCCGTCACGATCACTCGACGGACTTGATCCTTGGCGATTCGCTTTTCCTCGGCGGCCCAAAGATCACGCCTGTTTTCAATCACGGCCTCGGTGGTGACTCGCCCTATCTGCTGCGTCTCCTGGGATAGCATTGAGCGTTTGAGTTTGGTCGCTGGCATGGAGGTCTCCTCAAGCGTTCGTGCCGTGAGCCGGGAGGTTGCGAGAGCGGCGGCATTCTATCGCTAGCAGCCCACCTCGCCGAAGGCACGTTTTGTTGCCGGGAAGATTGATTGATGTTGATTGGTCTGACTGAGCCAAGTCAGCGATCGCGTCCCAATGAGCGAAGGTCATCGCTTGTCGGGGCCATGCGTGACTTGTCCACAGCAGAACGAACGCCTCACGAACCAATGGCCGTGGTTGGTCGGCAAACGGTTCGCAACGGAGCCGCACAACCGTTGGCGATTCATCGAGCAGCGCGGCTTTCAGGAGTTTGCCTGCTTGAAGCTGCAACACTTCATGCCACTCACCGGCTTGCTGAGTCAGCCGCAGCAAATGCTCGCGAACTTGTGGATTGAGGCGTTGTTCGAGCAACGGCAGCAACTCATGACGCAGGAAGTTTCGAGTGAGTGACGTATCGCGGTTGGAGCTGTCGCTGCGAAAGTCTTGGCCGAGCGATTGCAGAAACCGCTCGATCTTCGTTCGTCTCACAGACAGCAACGGTCGGATAATTTGTAATCGATCTGAAAGCAGGCGAGACGACGGCATCCCTTTCAGCCCGGCGAGCCCCGTGCCTCGCAGCAAGTGGTGCAGTGCTGTTTCAATTTGATCATCGGCATTGTGCGCGAGCGCGATGATCGACACGTTGAGTTGCTCCGCGACCGTTTGCAGAGCGTCATACCGCGCATCGCGAGCAGCCTCTTCAATGCCGATGCCTCGTGTCGTAGCCAGTTTGGCGACATCCACCGGCACAATCTCGCATCGCACTTCAAGCCGCTGACACAACTCCTGGACCCAAGCGGAATCTTGATCCGACTCCGCCCCGCGAAGTTGGTGATTGACGTGAACGGCAATCGGCGTGAGGTGCAACTCGTCGCCTAACAGACGAATGCCGCGCAGTAACGCAACACTGTCGGCTCCTCCGGAAACACCGATGATCAACGATGAGTTCGCCGTAATGCACGACGTGAGTGACGTCCGCAGGGCATCCACAAATTTGCATTGGTCGTTGGTCATCAAGACAAGCCGAAGTCATTGTCAGAGCGGAGTTCCGGTGGTCGGATCGCTTGGTTGACCCCGGCTTATGTGACGTTAGTATGGCCCCGCCGACGGACAGGCAACAGCTTGGCTCCGTCACATTCAACAACTCACGAACCACTGGCTCAACGAGCCGATGGGGCAGAGTTGCACGCAAAACAGCATCGTTTTCCGGGTTGTCTTGCGTGTCATTCAACGGTCATTCGCAGGTGTCATCGTGGATTTCATTGCCGACGAGACGTTGCTCGCTGTGATCACGGGAGTGCTGAGTTGCCTGTTTGGCATCGGGGTCTTGGCCCTGCCGCAGGTGGTTCAGAGGCTCTCCGAACTCAGCCTCAAAGTCTGGTCACCGTCTGAGCTGTCAGAGATGACGAACGGGAAGTGCTCGCGGCGGGGAGGATTGTTCCTCGCTCCCGCGCGGTGCCCTGTTCGAGTCACCGCTCCCGGTGATTGCTCGGAACTGCGAAGCGCTTCCCAACGCCGAGGTTCGCTCGGCAGTTGGCAGTCCGATAACCGTTGATTGCCCCGTCGTGTGCCGCCCAGCGTGGTGGTCGCTGTTTTGAGTCCGTGGTTCGCAGACAACAGATAAGGTTGCGAACCGATGGAATACGCTGTCGTGGGGTTGGTTGCGCTGGTGCTCGGCGCGGCCGCTGGTTTCTATTTCGAGCGAGTGCGACGTGGAGCGGCCTATCAAGATCGGGATGCGATCATTGCTCAGGCTCAGCGCGAAGCAGACAACGTCAAGCGAACTGAAGAGATCGCTGCTAAAGAGATCGTCCTGAAACGTCGCGAGGAACTCGATCGCGAGATGAACAAAGTCCGTGATGAGCTGCGCGATTTTGAACGGCAGCTCGACAAACGCGAGAACGGTTTCAAAGAGCAACAGGACGACCTCGGCAAAAAAGAGCGGTTCCTGCAATCGAATCAAACCAAGCTCGCCGAGCGCATGAAGGTCATTGAGGCTCGCGATAAAGAACTCGAACGTCTGTTGCGCGACGAGCAGGAACAGCTCTACAAAATTAGCGGCCTGGATAAAGAGACGGCGAAGGGTCATTTGCTCGACCGCTTGGGCCGTGAGTTGAAGAACGAAACCGGCACGCTGATCCTCAAGCACGAAGCCGAACTCCGCGACACCTGCGAAACAAAAGCCCGCGAAATCATCGGCATGGCCGTGCAACGCTGCGCGAGCATTCACACATCGGAAATGAGTGTTTCCACAGTCGATATCCCCAGCGATGAAATGAAGGGCCGGATCATCGGTCGGGAAGGGCGCAACATCCGTGCGTTTGAAAAAATCGCCGGCGTGGACGTGATCGTCGATGACACGCCTGGCGTGGTCATCGTCTCCGCGTTCGACAAAGTTCGCCGTGAGGTCGCTCGGTTGTCGCTGATCAAGTTGATTCAAGACGGCCGCATTCACCCGACCCGTATTGAGGAAGTCGTCGCCGAGACTCAAAAGGAAATGGACGTCTTCTGCCGTCGAACCGGGCAAGAGGCGTGTCAGGAAGCGGGCGTGCTTGGTCTGCACGACAAGCTCGTTGACTTGATGGGCCGGCTGCATTTCCGAACGAGTTACAGCCAAAACGTGCTGCGTCACTCGATCGAAGTTTGTCATCTCACTGGATTGATTGCTGAGCAATTTGGGCTCGACGGTACGCTCGCTCGCCGCTGTGGTTTTTTGCATGACATCGGTAAGGCGGCTGACCATGAGATGGAAGGTGGGCATCCCGCCGTCGGAGCTGAGTTACTCAAGCGATATGGCGAAGGCGCGGAGGTCGTTCATGCCGCACTCGGTCACCACGACGACATCCGCCCCGACTACATTTACACCGTCTTGGTCGCGGCCGCTGACGCCGTTTCCGCATCGAGACCGGGAGCCCGCCGCGAAAGTCTTGACCGCTACATCAAGCGGTTGGAGGAACTCGAAGCCGTCGCGTGCGGTTTCCCCGGAGTCGATCAAGCGTTCGCCGTGCAAGCGGGACGCGAAGTCCGAATCATCGTTGATTCCGGTAGAGTCAACGACCGCGAAGCGGCGAAGCTTGCCCGCGATATCGCCACCGCAATTGAGCAAGCCCTGACGTATCCCGGCGAGATCCGCGTCACCGTACTGCGTGAGACGAAAGCGATCGAGATCGCGCGGTAACTTCTTGGCGCGGAAATCTTATGACGTGGGGCACGTTTTCAACGTGCCCAAAACGAGCACGATGAAATCGTGCTCCACGAAAATAGGCACTGCCGAAAGCATCACGGCGTAAAGTCACTCTCTGGCGTCAGCGACAAACAGAAGTGAGCGATCAGATTCGCCGCGTTTTCCAGGTCGTCGAGCGAAATGACTTCGACCGGGCTGTGCATGTAACGGTTCGGGATCGTCACTAAACCAGTGGCGACTCCGCCACGACTGATTTGCATCGCATTGGAATCGTTGCTGGCCGCTCTCGCGAGACCGGCAATCTGCACGGGAATGTCGTGCTGTTTCGCCAATGAGATCAGTTGATCAAGCACGACGTGATTGACGTTCGGGCCACGATACAAGACCGGCCCTTGACCAACTTTGATCTTCCCATGCTGGTTCTCATCAATCGTCGGACAATCGGTCGCATGAGTCACATCGACGGCGATCCCCAACTGCGGATCGACTGAATATGCACTGGTCTGAGCGCCTCGCAGGCCGATCTCTTCTTGAACCGTCGAAACAGCGAAGACACCGGCCTGCGGCTTTCCTTCGGCAACAAGTTGCAACGCTCGCATGACAACCCACACGCCCACTTTGTTGTCCATACCGGGTGCGGCGGCGAGATTGTTTCGGAGATCTCTCATGCCGAGTTCAAAAGTCACCGGGTCGCCAACCGCCACGAGTTCTTTTGCTTCGTCAGCGTTCTTCACGGCAATGTCGATCCACAAGTCTTTGATTTCCGGAACCGCTTTCCGGTCTTCTGACGTTTGCAGATGAATCGCCTTGCGAGCAATGACACCACGAATCGGACCACTCTTGGTCCACACCACCATGTTCTGCCCAATCAACTGCTGCACGTCCCAGCCCCCGATCGCCGCGACGCGCAGATATCCGTCCTTGTCGATATTCACGACCAGTAACCCAATTTGGTCGCAATGTCCCGCCAGCATGATGCGCGGAGTCCCCGACGGATTTACGGCCGCGATCACATTGCCGTGCCAGTCGGTCTGCGTTTGCATTGAAAACGGTTTGACGAAATCGCGAACGACTTCTTGAGCCGGACGCTCATAACCCGATGGACTAGGAGCATTCAGTAATCGCTTCAGAAAACTTTTTGAATCGGCTTCCATCACGAGCGGGATTCCTTCAGCAACAGGAGGCAATTGAACTTGGCTTCCAGAAATCTGCACTTTCCGACAACGGTCGGTTTGCCAGCTGGTCTGTCCAAGAGCGTGGCTCTCCGGGGAGAGTTCGGGTTGTCTAACGACCTGAACCGAGTCCGACGGAGAGCCACGGATGGCAGTCTATCGCGCGCCGAAGGAATGGACAGAGTGTGTGGAGTTTCTCGCGGGAGCCTTGGATGGAC
>JANNDA010000884.1:0-5919 GCA_031387195.1 Planctomyces sp.
TGGCCCAGGCAGTCAGGTCGATTGCTCGTCACTTCCAGATCGACGGCATGATCGCCCGGTCGCTCTTCGATCGACTCCAAATTCAGTCCAGCCATCATCAACCGCTCGGCCACTGTCGCGACCGGAGCATCGAGAGCGACGTAGTCATTCAACCAATTCCAACTGACGATCATGAGAGTTCCGAGTCCTGAGGTTCGCGTTTAGAGTGCCGAAGTGTGGCGAGCAAGTAATCTAGGTTGCGACCAACCATTCGGAAAGCAGTGATGGCCAAGAAGAAATCCAAAGCCACGGAACACATTCACTACCACAAGGACGGCAGCATTTGGGCCAAAGGACAGATGCTCGACGGGGTCATGGCCGGATATTGGGAATGGTTCCGGAAAGATGGGACCAAGATGCGCTCCGGCTCTTTTGAGAACGGCGAGCAAATTGGCGATTGGACGACCTATGACAAGCAGGGGCAGGTTTACAAAGTCACGAAGATGAAGCCGAAAACGACCACGACGAAGACCAAGGGGAAGTCATAGCATGGCCCCGCTCCGGCCCTTCCGCCCTTTCGCCGTTCCGTCATACAACTCGCCTCGAAGGAGACGACACGAGACATGACGAATCAAACAGACGTAGCGATCATCGGCGGTGGCATCGTGGGGTTGGCGACTGCGTACCGACTTCAGGAACGTTACCCCAACGTGACGGTGACGATCCTCGAAAAAGAGGGCTCACTCGCCTTTCATCAAACGGGCCGAAACTCCGGAGTGCTGCACAGCGGCATCTACTATCGCCCCGGTTCGCTACGAGCGACCAATTGCCGCGAAGGCAAGAAGGCGATGATCGAGTTTTGCGAACGCGAAGGGGTCGCTTACGACATCTGTGGCAAAGTCATTGTCGCGGTCGATGAGTCAGAACTCACAAACCTGCAAAGCATCTTTGAGCGAGGCCAAGCCAACGGCGTGCAATGCGAGATCATCGGAGCCGAACGGCTGCACGAACTTGAACCACACTCCGCCGGAATCAAAGCGATTCATGTTCCGGAGGCGGGCATCGTGGATTATCCCGCTGTCTGCGAAAAATTGGCGGCACGCATTCGCGAGAAAGGGGGGGCGATCCAACTCAACGCGCGCGTCACGGGCATGAGACGCTCCAACGGTCGGATGGTTGTGCAAAACACCGCGGAGGATGTCGAAGCACGCTGCGTCATCACCTGCGCCGGTTTGCATTGCGATCGAGTGGCCAAGCTGAGCGGACAAAAGCCGAGCGCCAAGGTCGTCCCGTTTCGCGGCGAGTACTACGAACTCAATCCCGACGTGCAGCATCTCTGTCGCAATTTGATTTACCCGGTTCCCGATCCGAAGTTCCCATTCCTCGGAGTTCACTTCACACGGCTGATTCATGGCGGAATCGAATGCGGACCCAACGCGGTGCTGGCGTTCGCTCGCGAGGGCTACACGAAACTCGATATCAATCTGGTCGATCTGTTCGAGTCGCTGACGTATCCCGGCTTCATTCGCATGGCGGCCAAACATTGGAAAACCGGCTGCAGCGAAATGTGGCGATCGTTTAGCAAAGCGGCCTTCGTCCGTGCCTTGCAACGCCTGATGCCAGACATCCGATCCGAGCACCTGCATCCCGCGCCCGCTGGTGTACGTGCTCAGGCGCTGGGCCGAGACGGCAAGCTCGTGGATGATTTTGTGATTGAAGAAAACGATCTCGTCGTCAGCGTGCTCAACGCGCCGTCACCGGCAGCCACAGCCGCGCTCAACGTCGGTCGGCTCGTCGTCGATAGACTGGCCGGGCGGTTGAGTTGATGGTGCTTTGAAATCGTAGAGCGAACGGCTCGCCTGCTCGTAGTATCCGTTGAAAACACAGGCGAGCCGCTCCGCTCGGAATTGTCTTCAGACGCTCGACGCAGCATGATGTCGCCTCACATCGAGCCGCTGCTCGGATCGCTCAGGAGACAGAGTTATGAATCGCACTTTTGGCTTGTTGACCGCCGCCCTCATTGCCTTGACGGTGGGCCTGTTCGAGTTCAGTTCCGCCTCTGCAGCGCCGTCTCGTGGTAAGACCAAAGCCAGCATGAAGCGCGGTGCGAAACCGGCGGCACCCAAAACCAAACTGCCAACCGGGGCGGAGAAGACCAAGGTTGAAATCGCTCCGGTCAAACCAGAACTTCGCGATGTGGCGATACGGTCGGCGGCGAAGATCGACGCGCTCGTCGATGCCGGTTTGAAGAAGGCCGGACAGAAGCCGAACGAGATGTCGTCGGCGGAACATTTCGTTCGCCGAATTTATCTCGACATCACCGGCACGATCCCGACTTCTCGACAGACCGAGACGTTTCTGGCGACCAAGTCGGAAACCAATCGAATCGTGTTGATCGACAGTTTGCTCAATCGACCCGGCTATGCCAGTCAGATGTATGACTGGATGGCGGACATCCTGCGGTTGGTCGATCGCTCGGACAACAACAACTATTTGCGACCGTACTCCGACTGGGTCAAGGAGTGCCTGCGCGACAACGAGTCGTGGGACTCGATGGTGCATGACATGCTTACTGCCGAAGGGCGTGTCTGGGAGGAACCAGCGGCGGGCTTCGTGCTACGTGACCCGGGGATGCCGCTGGACAACCTCAACAACGCCGTGCGGATTTTTCTCGGCACGCGCATCGGCTGTGCTCAGTGCCACGATCATCCGTTCGACAAGTGGACTCAGAAGGAGTTCTATTCGCTGGCCGCGTTCACAGCGGGTATTGAGTACCGGCCAACAACGAAGATCAACATCAACAACAAAGAGATCGACAAAGCTTCCAGCAAGGACGGCAAGGAATCCAATGAGGCTCGGCAAGCGAAGCAGTTGATGCGGCTGAACCGCAACGGCGTTTCCAGCAACGACAAGAAGCAGCTCAAATTTCCGCACGACTATCAATACGAAAACGCCAAGCCGGAGCAGTTCGCGGTCCCCGCCGTGTTGTGGGGCACGGCTCCGGCAAAGTTCAACAATTCTGAACGCCGTGAGATCTTCGCCGATTGGGTCGCGACAGGCGACAACCCGCGCTTCTCGCTGACGATGGCCAATCGGCTCTGGCAGAAAGCGATGGGCATCGGCCTCATCGAACCGGCCGATGACATGAAGGACGAAACCAAAGCTACGAATCCGGAGTTGATGGAGTTTCTCGCCAAAGAATTGGTCCGGCTGAAGTTCGATCTCAAGGAATTCCAGCGGATCATTTATTACTCGAAGGCGTACCAGCGAGCAGCGACATACGCCGAACTCGATCCGGAAAAGCCGTACCTCTTCCCCGGCCCGCTGCTCCGTCGCATGACCGCCGAGCAGGTGTGGGACTCGCTGCTGACGCTGACGATGCCCAACCCCGAAATGGTCGTACGCCCGGACGATGACGAGTACGTCGAAACCGTGTCGTTGACCGAGAAGACGACCGCTGAGGAACTACTCAAAAAGGTGGAACGACTGGCCGAGGTCCGCAAAGAAGAAGGCAAGGAAAAGAATAAGCGGCTCTACAAAGGTCAGGAGTTGGTCCGTGCCTCCGAGTTGCCGCAGCCGTTGCCGGAAGGCCACTTCCTGCGTCAATTCGGCCAGAGCGATCGGCAGAGCATTGCCGACAGCCACACTGACGGCACCGTGCCGCAACTGCTGACGATGTTTAACGGCCCGGTCACGCACATGATGCTGGAACAAGGCTCGGTGATCTACAACGAAGTCACCGCCGAGAAAACCGTCGAAACGCAGATCAACAAGATTTTCATCCTCGTGCTCAACCGCCACCCCACCGCCGCCGAGCGGGCTGTGGCTCAAAAAGAAATGAAATCCGCCGGCCCCGCCGGCTACGGCAACGTCATCTGGGCGCTGCTCAACACCCGCGAGTTTTTGTTCGTTCAATAATTTTGGAGTGCGGCGAGTCATCGCCGCACTCCTTTGCGGCAAGGCCGCTTTGGCTCCATAGCGACTGTCCTCCTCGATCAAAACGGCTTGTCGAATTTCTTGCAGCACATTTCCGATTTAGACCGGACGATTTTGCGCGAATGTTTTGGGTTCGTCGCGGGTTGAGTTTTGTGGTCGAGGAATCGTTTGGCAAGGAGGGGCGAGCGATGAACTGGGCGATGCCGCCGGTGGCGCGGGAACAGTTGGTGTTGTTTCCGACTTCGTTGGATGAGGCCGTGCCACAGGATCATTTGGTGCGGGTACTCGACGAGATTCTGCGGGCTCTGGACTGGAGCCAGTTTGAGGCGAAGTATCACGGGCGGTTGGGGGCCAAGCCGATTCATCCGCGGGTGTTGACGTCCGTGATTTTGTATGGGCATCTGACACGAGTGCGGTCGAGTCGGCAGCTCGAAGCGGCGTTGTGGTGTCGCCTGGATTTTCGCTGGCTGGCCGAAGGGGAGCAGGTTGATCATTCGACGCTGTCGAACTTCCGCAAGAACTTTGCGGACTTGCTGCTGGGGATCAACACGCAGTTCGGATTGCTGGCGCATCAGATGGGTGTCACGTCGCTGACGCAATTCGGGTTTGATGGGACTCGGTTGCATGCCAGCAACGCGCGATCGCGGACGGTGAAGGTGGACAAGCTCGACGAGATCGAGCGGGAGTTGCAAAAAACCTTCGCCGAACTGGAGCGGCAAGCACTGGAAGCGGATGCTCACGACGACGAGTTGCTCGGCGGCGCGAGTTTGAATCGCGTGTCCCAAGACTTGGCGAAGACGGAGAACCGCTTGGCGGCGGTGCGTCGCGCGAAGCAAGAGATTGACCGCGTGAAGGCCGCGCACGAGCCGGTTCCCGATCGGATTCCCCTGACCGATCCGGAGTCGCGGATCTCGCCGAACAAAGAAGGCGGGTTCGCTCCGAATTACACGCCGCTGGCTTTGGTCGACCTGGAATCGGGACTGATCCTGGATGGGGACGTGATTCAGAACACCGACGAAGAGCAGCATCTGGTGGCTGCACTGGAGGCGACCGAGGCACGCTTCGCCGAACTGGGTCTGGAACAGAAGGTCGAATCACTGGCCGCGGACGGCAAGTTTGTGACGGGTCCGAATCTGGCCGCGTTGGCTCAACGGAAGACGACGTTCTACGGCCCGATCGCTGGGCAACCGGAGATCGTGAAACGGGCTGATGGCCGCGTGGCGATCCCGGAAGAACAATGGGCTCAACTCCCCGTGGCGGTGGTTCGCAAAGGAAAGAAAGGTCAGCCCGATCAAACTCAACTGGCGAAGGAAGCGTTCCTCTACGACGCGACGGAGAACTGCTACTGGTGCCCGTTGGGACAACGTCTGTCGCACATCGGGCAAACCTCGGAAACGACCAAAGGGACCGAACGCCGCGTGGAACGCCAACGCTATCGCGCGGACACGACGGCGTGTGCCTCCTGTCCGCTCCGGGCAAAGTGCCTGCAAGCCGAGGCCGCTCGCCGCACGCTGTCTCACGATCAATACGAACCGCATCGCGTCACGCTCCGCGAACGCATGACGGAGGAGAAGTCGTCGGACCAACTCACGCGCCGCCAATCCGAAGGAGAACGCCCCTTCGCCGTGATCAAACAACAAATGAGCCTCCGCCAACTCCTGCTGCGCGGTCACGAGAAGGTGACCCAGGAATGGCACTGGATGAAGTCGTCCGCGAACACGCAAACGCTGATCCGTTGGTGCCGCCAACACGGTGCCGGCCTACGACCGTTGTTGGCGAGCTTCGCTGTGTCCGTGAGATCTCGTCGCCGCGCCGGAGCCCGCGCCTCACCGAGTCTGGTTGGCCTGTGACGTCAGCAGGCCGACGCGTTCGCTCTCCCTTCGCCCCCAACAATCGCAATGCTAGTGACACCCCTTGATCCCAAGGAGTCAGGGGCATTGCCAACCGGGGGCTTGGGGGAATTCCAAACGCCACTCGAATACAACTTAGAAATTCGACAAGCCG
>JANNDA010000909.1:0-1641 GCA_031387195.1 Planctomyces sp.
CTTTCTAAAGTAAGTGCCATTGGGCGTCAGCCCCCGGTGGATTCGTCGCAGAACCGGGGGGCTGACGCCGCCCCGCTCGCCACTTCCTTGACGCGCTCTCCGCAGTCGAAAACTACATGGCCGCTCGGCGGCCGGGATGACTTTTGTGGGGATGCGATTCGGTGCCGCAACCGCCGGCAGTGGGGAGCATTTTGCCGGGGCTGCAGCGGTTGTCGGGATTGAAGACGTCGCGAAGCTGCTTCATCACGGCGAGGTCTTCCGGGGCGAAGAGCTTGTCCATGAAGCTGATTTTCTCGACGCCGATGCCGTGCTCGCCGGTGACACTGCCGCCGAGGTCGAGACATTTGGTGAGGATCTCATCGCTGGCCAGCAGCACGCGCTGAACTTGCTCGGCATCGCGTTCATCGAACAGCAAGATCGGGTGAATGTTGCCGTCGCCGGCGTGAAACACGTTGACAATCCGCAAGCCGTGACGTTGGCCGCAGGCGGTGATGAATTCCAAAATCTCCGGCAGCTTCGTACGTGGAACGACGCCGTCTTGAGTGCAGTAGCTGGGGCTCAACCGGCCGATCGCTCCGAAGGCTTGCTTGCGACACTTCCACAGCAACAGCCGCTCTTTGGCCGATCGGGCTCGGCGAACCTCGCGAGCACCGTGCTGTTGGCAAAGATCCTCGATGCGCACCGCTTCGTCCTCGACGGCCACTTCGAGGCCGTCCACTTCAATGAGCAACACGGCACCGGCATCGAGCGGGAATCCAAAATGAAACGCCGCTTCGAGCGCTCCGATGATCCCTTGGTCCATCATCTCCAGCGCCGCCGGAACGATTCCCGCACCAATGATCGCGCTGATCGCTTGAGTCGCCGCCGCGACGGTTTCAAACACGCCCAGCAGCGTGCGGTAGGACTCCGGGTTGCGAGTCAGCCGCACCCAGACTTTCGTGCAAATGCCAAACGTCCCTTCGCTGCCCACGAATAATCCGGTGAGGTCATAGCCGGGACCGTCCTCGCACGGCCCGCCGAATTGCGCGATGCTGCCATCGGGCATCACCGCTTCGACACCGAGCACATGATTCACGGTCACGCCGTACTTCAACGTGTGCGGCCCGCCGCTGTTCGTCGCCACATTGCCGCCGATCGTGCAGGCTCCCTGACTCGATGGGTCCGGCGCGTAGTGATAGCCGCTCTCTTTCAGGTGATTTGTCAGGTGCAGGTTCACGAGCCCCGGTTCGCAGACGGCAAATCGGTCTCGCAGATTGACCTCGATGATCCGCTTCATCCGCGTGAGCGTGATCATCACTCCGCCGCCGATCGGCAACGTTCCGCCCGCCAAGCTGGTTCCGGCCCCACGCGGGATGAACGGCACGTCGAATTCATTGCACAACTTCACGACCGCGACCACTTGTTCGGTCGAAGTCGGAAACACCACGACGTCGGGAATCTTCTTCTCCACCGTGTAGCCGTCGCACTCGTAAACCAGTAGCTCTTCGGCTTTGTAGAGCAATCCGCTCTCGCCCACGATTTCTCGCAGGCGGTTGATGAGTTTCGTCGCGGCGGCTGAT
This sequence comes from Planctomyces sp., assembly GCA_031387195.1. Classification (GTDB taxonomy): domain Bacteria; phylum Planctomycetota; class Planctomycetia; order Planctomycetales; family Planctomycetaceae; genus SXKJ01. The sequence continues at coordinate 1,560 of JANNDA010000909.1, forward strand.
TCGGCCGGAGTTTTTTGCAGAGCAAGCGTCATAGTTTTCGCAGTGAGTCAGGATGAAGGTCGCTTCGTCGCCAGAGGGACGG
>JANNDA010001122.1:0-2391 GCA_031387195.1 Planctomyces sp.
ACTTTGGTAATAGTGGTCTGAGCAGAAAAAAAGCTTCGAAAAGTAATCCAAAGTGGTGCTCACACGCCGCACTCCAAAGGTGAGACATGACCGAGCCGCTGAGAACCAAAATCGCGAGCGTGATGGAAGATCCGAGTGCGATGCAGATCGCGCGGGTTTATGCCAAATCGTTTCTCGGTGCGGCGGCGAGCACGATCGGCGTCGAGGCGGCTCTGGAAGAGGGGCAGTCGTTCGTTGATGACGTGCTGAAGCGGAATCCGGACTTCGAGCGGTTGTTGGTTTCGCCGACGATCAATCGAGGAGACAAGCTCAAGTTGATTGAGCGGGTCGTCACCGGGCGTGGCTCGGAGTTCATCACGAGTTTTTTGAAAGTGTTGGCTCGGCATGATCGGCTCGATCTGTTGCCGAACATATTGCAGGCGGCGCGGATTCAGCACGAGCGGGCGTCGGGTCGCAAACGAGTCTCGGTCAAGACGGCGAAGCCGCTGTCGGACGAGTCTCGGCAGGCGATCGTGGACAAGTTGCGATCGGCGTTTGTTTTTGAACCGATTCTTGAAGCGGAGACCGACCCGTCGCTGATCGGCGGCATGGTCATCCGCGTGGACGATACCGTTTATGACAGTTCGCTGCGGACTCGGCTGAAACAGCTCAGAGCCCGCTTGCGCGAGAGGAGCCTCCATGAAATTCAAACCGGACGAAATCGCTTCAGTCATCCAGAAGGAGATTGAGGACTTTCGCGGCCAAATCGAAACGGCCGAAGTCGGTCGCGTGCTCGAAGTGGGCGACGGCATCGCTCGGTGCTACGGCCTGTCGTCGGCCATGTCCGGCGAAATGGTCGAGTTCCCCGGCGGCATTCGCGGGCAGGTCTTCAACCTGGAAGAGAACTCCGTCGGCATCATCATCCTCGGCGATTACTTGAAGATCGCCGAAGGGGACGAGGTCCGTACGACCGGTGCGTTGCTGTCGGTTCCCGTCGGCGATGCGCTCGTTGGCCGAGTCGTCGATCCGCTGGGGAACCCGCTCGACGGCAAAGGTCCGATCCTGGCGACCGCCACTCGACCGCTGGAATACGCGGCTCCGGGGATCGCCGGTCGTCAGCCGGTCAAGCAGCCGTTGCAGACCGGTATCAAGGCCATCGACTCGATGACCCCGATCGGACGCGGTCAGCGAGAACTCATCATCGGCGACCGCAAGACCGGCAAGACCGCCGTCGCGATCGACACGATCATCAATCAAAAGGGAAGCGGCGTCATCTGCGTGTACGTCGCGTGCGGACAGCGGGCCTCCAACGTCGCGGCCGTTTACGAAAAGCTCAAAGAGCACGGCGCGATGGACTACACGATCATCGTGTCGTCCACGGCGTCCGATCCCGCTCCGATGCAGTACATCGCCCCGTATGCCGGATGCGTGATGGCCGAGCACTTCACCTACAACGGCGGCCACACGCTGGTCGTGTACGACGACCTGACGCGGCAAGCTCAAGCGTATCGCCAGTTGTCGCTGCTGGTGCGACGCCCGCCCGGTCGCGAGGCGTATCCCGGCGACGTGTTTTACTGTCACAGCCGCTTACTCGAGCGCTCGGCCAAGCTGAGCAACGAGCTCGGCGGCGGTTCGCTGACGGCGCTGCCGATCATCGAAACGCTCGACGGCGAAGTCTCGGCATACATCCCGACCAACGTGATCTCGATCACCGACGGACAAATCTACCTGGAGCCCTCGCTGTTCCTGGCCGGTATTCGTCCCGCCATCAACGTCGGTATCTCGGTCAGCCGCGTGGGTGGCAACGCTCAAACGAAGGCGATGAAGAAGATCGCCGGCTCGCTCCGACTGGATCTCGCCGCGTTCCGCGAACTGGAAGCGTTCGCCGCGCTCGGCACCGAATTGGACAAGGCCACGCAACGGCAACTCGACCGAGGCTACGTCATGGTCGAACTGCTCAAGCAATCGCAGTTCGGCCCGCTGCACTTCGCCGACCAGGTCATCAGTATCTACGCCGGCGCGAAAGGCTACTTCGACGACGTCCCGCGAGCCAAAGTGTCGGGTGCCGAAAAAGAACTGCTCACGTTCATGCGCGAGCAAAAATCCGAAGTCCGTAACAAGCTCATCGAAACCGGTGAACTGACTGCTGACGTTGAGAACGGGTTGAAGACGGCGCTGGAAGAATTCAAGAAGCAGTACGCGGCAGGGAAGAAGTAATTCCGTTATCGGCACGACTCAACGTCGCCTGTTATCCTTGATGCCGAGGAGGCAATCATGGCTTACAGCGATTTCACAATTACGAAAATCAAACAGACGTTCGGGATCCATCTCGACGAAAAGGGAAACCATTTCGGTAAGTTGGACCCGATCAAAATCAGTCAGCGGTTGCGGGATCAGTTGGATGAAGGTGTT
>JANNDA010000941.1:0-8111 GCA_031387195.1 Planctomyces sp.
CTCGTTTCGAGTGAATCAGCTTTTCGCCGCAGGGGGCTTGCCGTTGACGCTGCTGTCTCGCGAGCGTGCGAAGCAGGTGGTTGACGCGGTCGAGGCTCGATTGTGGACTCCGCTTGGTTTGCGAACGCTCGCGCCGGGTTCGCCCAATTACGTGGGGCATTACGGCGGGAGTCCGTGGCAGCGTGACGCCGCGTATCACCAAGGATCCGCCTGGCCGTGGCTGCTTGGTCCGTTCATCGAAGCGTGGGTGAAGACTCGTGATGATCCGCAGGCCGCGCGTGCTGAAGCGGCTCGGCGATTCATCGAGCCGCTGTTGGCGCATCGCTATCAAGCGGGATTGAATCACATATCGGAGATTGTGGACGGTGACTCGCCTCACACACCCAACGGTTGCCCATTTCAAGCGTGGTCGCTCGGTGAGTTGCTGCGGATCAGCAAGTGGTTGACGGCGAGTGCAGTCGCTGATGCCAAATAACCCGAAACGTCAGCCATGGCGTGGCCACACTTCGCCCTCGCTGGCGCTTCGGGTTACATCGCGGCAACTTGGTGATTGTCGTCTTTCGCTCCGCGGAAGAACGTCCTTTCCCGGAGAGGCTGTGATTCTTTGCGTGGGATAGGCTTCCAGCCTATCGAACTCCCCGTAAAACACGACAGGCTGGAAGCCTATCCCACATAAAATCACAGCCTCGGAGCGAAAGACGACACAGATTGATGCGCCGGTCCTTAGGATCGCTGCTGAAGCACGACCACCGGCCAAGGACTGATTGCGGAGAGCGATTGAGCGTCAGCCTCGCTCGGCGCAAACAGCAGGACCGCGTCGCGCGGGGCTTGTGCTAAATCGACATCTTGCGGAACTCGCCATTCCGCTTCGACAGACCAATCGATACTTGCCGCTCCGCCTCGTGAACTGCTTTGTCGCCGTTGCCAGAACGGTCGGTCGCTCTCGCCGAGCGTCGGCCAATCGGACTCATCTCCGTAAATCACCGGACGAACTCCCTGAGTGGCCAACCACTCGCGACGCACGCAAACGCCGAACAATTCAAAATCCCAGCGCCCGCGATGTCGGCGAAAAGTGCGTCGTTGAGGAAACTCCGTGAGCCCTGTCGCGGAAAAACTCACGGCCTGAAATCCGCCACGCAGCCCCGATGCGATCAAGCGACGTTGCCGCACGATCCGAGCGAGTGCCGCAAACGCCGAATGCGAATGCTCGGCACGCGACAGCAGCAGCTCGTCGATGAAATCGTCCGCTGACTGATCCGGCCACGGCCCCAAGCGTCGCCGAGTCCAATGCACCAAGTAGCTTCCCTCGGACCAGGGCATGAGAAGATGCACTTCGGATTGTTGAACAACGTCAGCCGAGTGATTGTTCTCCATCGCCGTTTCGTCCTGCGGCCACAAGTACCAGCCGACGGCTCCGAGCGATTGCAATTCTGTGGCCACTTCGGCGGAGACAAGCTGGTCGCCCAACGCCAACCAGACCGCACCTAGTGGGCGAGAAGTCTCGCTCAATCGACGCTTGAGCAATGCGTGTAAATTGCCCTGCGACCGAACTTGCAAGGCAACAACTTGATCGGCGGCAGCGATCAGCACCCGATCTGCAAGCGGCAGTGCCGACAAATCAGAATCCACAGGATTCGTCCCCAATGCTGGCGAGATCGTCGCGCAGTTGGCAGACGTGGGCGTTGAGACGGCAGAACCACTGCCCAACAAGCATTGTTGCCACAACTCGCGGCGCAATCGCAACAGCCAATCAGACAACGATCGAGTCGTCTCCGTGTGAATGTGCAAAAGCCGCAGTCCGAACAGAATCGCCGCTCGCTCCAAGAACCGACCGGTCGTCGTGCTGGATGATGTCAGCAACACGTCCTGTTCGAGATCCAGCTTCGCCGCAGCCGATCGCAGCACCGCGAACCAATCGGAACGTTCATCGATCGCTCGTCCCAGTCGCGAACTGACCCACACCACTTTGCGACCGACGGGAACTCCGTGAGGCCACCAGATTAAGCTCGTCCCGATCCACGGCACGAGCGAATGATTCGAGTTTCCCGGCCAACCGAACGTGAGCTTCGCCCCCGTCGCAGCCAGCCACTCATGCAGCCGCACCAACTGCTGAGCCTGCCGCAGTTCGCTCGCCTTTGTCGCTCGAGCCACCCAACGTTGAGCCTCGTCACGCAATGTCGGCAAGAGGTCATCTCCCTCTTTCCGTTGTTGTCGCGAGGCTGAAACCGGTTCGTCGATCGGAGACCAGCCCGAGTTGATCAAAGCTTCTGCGAGGTTGTGATCCACCGCCGACATCGCCGAGGCTGAAATGACCGGCGGCGAAGCGGCATGACCGACACGCTGGATCAAAGATTTGTCATTGGTTATTGGTCGTTGATCATTGGTCATTTGGAAGTCAGCACAGACTTTTGCGCGGCCCTCTTCGTCCCCTCAATGACCGATGATCAACGACCAATAACCAATGGCAAATTCTGTCCTGTTCGGATCGAAATCTCATGACTTCAACTACCCACATCCGCAACCACCGCCACCGGTGCTGCACCCACCGCCGCTGCATCCGCAGCCTCCGCTGGTCGCGAGGATTTCCAGCACAGAGTTGAAAATCACTTTGAACGGGCGGCCTTGGGCCAGCTCCGTTGATAAGACTCCCAAGTCGGCTGTCGGAGCACCGAGGAAGTACAGCACGAAAGTCTCGCCATCAAACAGCAATTCGCCATCGACCACATCCACCGCAACATGGCGTTCCGCAACACGCCGCTCGCAAGCGGTCAGCATCTCTTGCACGAGCGCCAGGTGTCGCTGATCGCGCTGCAACCGCACTTGCTCGAAGTTTTCCATCGGAGTCAGCCGCCGAATCAACTCACCAGCCGGTTTGATGACTCGACCCTCTTCGTTGCGTGGGGCCTCGGTACTGAGCGATGAAAGGACTTCGCCGACCTCAGTGCCGCGCGGCGTTTCGATCAGCACCCGCTCGCCGTGTCGGCATTCGAGCGGTTCTTCCGAGCGATATCGAACGTATCCGGCCCAAGCCATCGCGCCGTAACGAATCAAACAACGTGACGCCTCGACCCAATCAATCGCCTCATCCGTCGCGGCCTTCAAATCTCGGACCTCCGTCTCTTCCCCGCCGCCGGTTTGCTGAGTGTTGATCCACGGCTCTTCGGACAGCGTGACCCACAGCTCGCCGTCACGCTCTTCAATCGTGTGCGTGGAAACATTGAAACCCGGTCGCCCGATCGCTTCGCCCGTCCGGAGATCGAACTTCCAATGATGCCACGGACAAGAGACCGTCGTTTTGTCGCACGAGCCAGCGGATAACGACGCCCCTTTGTGCGGACAATGATTGTCGATCGCGAACCACTCGTTGTCGCGCCGAAACACTCCGATCTCACGTCCTTCGACCGTGAAGATCTGAGAGGCCCCTTCCGCAACCTCCTCGCAAGGGCCAAGCAAGAATTGTTCGATTTGTTCAATGTCCGCCGTCAACATGCCTGTCGTACTCCAAAAGGGACCGTCAGTTTGGCCAGCCGAACCGAGTGACGCAACGCCGTCGGGAAGATTCCGCAGATATCTTCGATCGGGATGTCTTCCTGGCGTGTTTGTCGCTGCGAGCGGTTGGGCCTAAAGTCATCGGTCGTGACGGGGTTCCGACCCCTTCGGATTTCCAGTTCACTTCACGGAGGATCGCCGATGACATTCGTTGAATTTCCGACACCCTTTCGCCACGAACATCCTCCCGTGCGGAACGTCAACGAGCTCTTTGACGATGAACTCTCTTGGGCTCAACGAGCTTCCGATGCGGTCGCCAAAACAGTGGGTTCTTGGAAATTCATCATCATTCAATCGGTGATGTTCTCGATCTGGGTCGTGGTGAATGTGCTGGCGATCGTGAAGCAGTGGGATCCGTACCCATTCATTTTGATGAACCTCGTGCTCTCGTTACAGGCGGCTTACACGGCACCGATCATCATGATGAGTCAGAACCGTCAAGCGGCTCGCGACCGCATCGAAGCTCACGAGGACTACCTCATCAATCAAAAGGCCGAAGTAGAAATCCGCGCGATACTCGAACACTTGGCCGCCCAGGATCGGGCGATGGAACAATTGCACCAAATCCTGCTGAAGTTGTCCGCTGCGAACGCAGCGAAATAGCCCTGCGGTGATTGCTGACGACCGTGGCTGACACTGGCGTGCCGAACTATGCTCCGTCCCGATTCTGACACACCCAGGCCAACGCATGTCGCACGTTAATTCTCCGTCTCAACAAGCCGCTTCGACGCTACTCACGCGGAGCGTCGATTGTCTGATTCGCTGGCGGCTGCTGCTGCTGGGCTTGGCGTTGCTGTTGACGGTCGTGGCTTGGCCGATTTCGCAAAAACTCGCGTTCGATCAGTCGATCGAATCGTTGTACGCGGAAGCCGATCCGCACTTGCGCGACTTTCTTCACAGCCGGCAGCTCTTCGGTGGCGATGAATTTGTCATCGTCGCGTACTCCGAGCCTGAGATCTTTGTGCCGGAGAGCAACTCGCTCACCGAGGCGGCGACGCAACGCGGGCAAGCGTTTGCCGACGAGCTCGATGAGATCCCCGGAATTATGATGGAGAGCACGCAGCATTTGGCGCGGGCATTCAAGTTCCCGTATCGCCTTGATGCCGTGCGAAAGATCGTCGTCGGAGTGTTGGTCGGCGAAGACGAGCACACGACCGCGATCGTGCTGCGACTGATGCCGGAAAAGGAATCGCCGATTCCGCGCGGCGAGACCATCGCCCGCATTCGGCAATTGGCTGAGGCTCACGATCCGCCCGCGATGGTGGCAGGTGAACCGGTGCAGATTCACGACATGTTTCGCTACGTCGAGGAGGATGGCCGCAAGCTGTTCGTCGTTTCGTTGGGTCTGTTGGCTCTCGTTCTGCTGCTCTTGCTGCAACAGCTTCGTTGGGTCGTGTTGCCGTTGATTGTGGTCATCGTGAGCATCACCTGGACCGAGGCAATCCTCGTGCTCAGCCGCATGAGATTGAGCATGGTCAGCTCGATGCTCAATTCGCTGATCACGATCATCAGCGTGCAAACGGCGATGCACGTGTCGTTGTATTTCCGCGACCAACATCGCACGTTGTCGCCGATCGAGGCGCTGCGACGCTCGATGGTCGAACTGGCGGGACCAGTGTGGTGGACCGTCGTGACGACGGCATTCGGTTTTGGAGTGCTCGTGACCAGCCACATCAATCCGGTGGTCAGCTTCGGCGTGATGATGGCCATCGGCTCGATGGTGGTGCTCGTGGCCGTGACGATGCTTTTGCCGGGTTGCGTGTTGCTCGGACGGATGCCCGAAGAGCCCCCGCCATCGGCTGCCGATCGGCGTGTCGCGGCGGCGCTGGGCCGGATCACGCTGTGGGTCGAACATCATCCGCGGTGGGTCACCGGTGTTTCACTCGCCATCGTCGCGTTTGCCGGAGCCGGTTTCTCACGTCTGCGTGTTGAAACAGACTTCTCAAAAAACTTCCGGGAACGCAGCCCAATCGTGCAATCGCTGCAATTTGTCGAGAGCCAGTTGGGCGGGGCCGGTTCCTGGGAGGTCAATTTTCCCGCACCGGAAAAACCGACGACCGAATTCATCGACCGCGTCCGTGAGTTTGCCGCACGCTTGCGAACGGAGTTCGGCCTATCGGCTGAGCGTCCGACAGAAACGGCTGGGCGACTTTCTAAAGTGCTCGCCATCACCGACGGCTTGGACCTGATTCCGGAACGCATCCTGTTCTCGTTGTCACTCGAAACTCGCATGACGATGTTGGGGAGAGTTCAAAGCGACTTTGTCAACAGTTTGTACAACCCGGCCAACCGCCGTATGCGGATCATGCTGCGCGCGTATGAGCGTCAGCCATCAGAGACCAAACTGAAGCTCATTGAGGACATCGAACGTCTCGCTCAGCAGGAATTTGGCCAAGACAGCGAACCTCAACAACTCGTGCTTGCCGAGGCGGCCCCGAATGTTTTCAGCCACTCAACCGTTCCGAAATCGACCGGGCTGTTCGTGCTGTTGGCCTTTCTCATTGAAAGCCTGATGGACGATCAATGGACCAGCTTTTTTATCTCCACCATCGGCATCACCAGCATGATGTGGTACGCCTTTCGTCGCCTGCCTATCGGCCTGATGTCGCTGGTGCCGAACTTGTTTCCCAACATTCTGGTCATCGGCCTCATGGGCTGGATCGGCCTGCCGATCAACATCGCGACCGCCATGATCGCTTGCGTGTCGATGGGGCTGACGGTCGATTCGAGCATCATTTACATCGACGGCTATCAACGCGCGCGAGCCCGTGGATTGCGAGTCTACGAAGCTTTGCACGAGACGCATCGCGACGTCGGTCGAGCCTTGGTTTATTCCAACATCGCCTTGATGTCCGGGTTCAGCGTCTTGGCGTTATCGCACTTCATCCCGCTGATCTATTTCGGACTGCTGGTCAGCTTGGCGATGTTTGGCGGCCTGATCGGCAACTTGGTCTTTTTGCCGTTGCTGATCGGCTGGTGGGACGGTCGCAAAGAAGCGGCTGAGGAATCTTTGAAATTGATCGATCAAACCACGATGGCCGCTCAGATTGGAGTTGATGTCGATCATGCCGCGCGGTTGTTGCGGGAGGGAAAGCTCGTCGCGTTTGCGACAGAGACGGTTTACGGGCTGGGAGCGAATGCGCTGGATGTTGCGGCGGTGGCTCGCGTGTTTGCGGTCAAGAACCGACCGTACTTTGATCCGCTGATTGTGCATATCGCCGATCGAGCGTGGTTGCCCCGGCTGGTCTCGGTTTGGCCGGAGAAGGCGGAACTCTTGAGTCAGCGTTTTTGGCCGGGACCGTTGACGTTGGTCGTGCCGAAAACCGACTTGGTGCCGGACCTCGTCACGTCGGGACTGCCGAGCGTCGCCGTGCGTATGCCGGCTCATCCGCTCGCGCTGGAACTGTTACGCCAGGCAGATGTCCCCATCGCCGGCCCCAGCGCGAATCCGTTCGGGCAACTCAGTCCCACATGCGCCGAGCATGTTGCCGAACGGCTTGGCGACCAGATTGATTACATCCTCGACGGCGGTGCGTGTGTGGTCGGAGTGGAATCGACCGTCGTATTGCTCGACGGAGACCGAGCGATCTTGCTGCGTCCCGGAGGCGTTCCGCTGGAAGAGATCGAAGCGGTGATCGGCCCGGTGTCCGTCCCGACGCGAACAAGCACTCACCCGGACGAAGCCGCGCCGTCCCCCGGAATGCTGCCGCAGCATTACGCGCCACGAACACCGCTGACGATTGTGGATGACCTGGCTCAGATCAATTCTTCCGAGCGTATCGGACTATTGATCTTCCGCCCCGAACCAGGAACCGACCGCTTTGCCGCCGTGGAAGTCTTGTCTCGAACCGGCGATCTCACCGAAGCGGCCGCCAACTTCTTCGCCGCCCTGCGTCGATTAGACGCGACCGGTGTTTCACACATCGTCGCGCGAGCATTCCCCAATCACGGCCTTGGCCGAGCGCTCAACGATCGCCTGACCCGCGCCGCATCCAAGCCGTAAGCCACCTGAGTCTTCGGATTGAAAACCTGGAGGGCTGCGTCGAGCCGCCGCACTCCAGGCCATCAGCAATGCTCTATGTGGGCGGGCACGAATCACTTGGCGATCTTGTAACGCTGACGCAGTTCCTTGCTCAACGACTCAACCGTCGCCGCCTGAGCCCCATCGCTCGCGAGGTTCTTCAACTCGCCGGGGTCGGAGTCGTGGTCGTACAGCTCGGTCCCTTTCTCGCCGTTGTTCCATTCGGTGAAGCGGAATCGTTCGGTGCGCATTGAGCGGCCGACGATGCTCGGCTTCGTGGTCGGAGCGTTCGTCATCGTCGGCGTGCCGCGAGTGACCTGCGTCAGCGCGGGCTTGTCCCACGCGGATTGCGGGTTGTCGAGCAGCGGCTTGAGACTCTTCCCATCCAGGTTGCTCGGTGCCGTCAGTCCGCAGAGTTCGGCGAGTGTCGGATGCAGATCAACTAACTCAACCGGACGGCGGCAGCTCTTTCCCGCGTTCTTGCTGCCGGGGACGGAGATCACCAGCGGCACACGCGCGGAGTTCTCGAACAGCGACATCT
>JANNDA010000942.1:0-1507 GCA_031387195.1 Planctomyces sp.
AGATCTCCAAGCAGATTTCGCCGAGCGTGGTTCATATCGAAAGCATCCATCGCACGGCCTTACGCGGCGAGGTGGAAGAGACCGGCTCTGGAGTGATCGTTCGCGGAGCGCGCCTACCCGGCGAATATGTCGTCACGAATCGCCATGTGATTGCGAATGCGAAGCTGCCCGAGATTTCGGTGACGCTGGTCGATGGTCGCATGGTTCATCCCGAGCGAATCTGGGAAGACGAGGCATCGGACATCGCGGTGCTGAAAATCGCGGTCGAGGGTCTGACGGCGGCCGCGTGGGCAGACAGTGACGCGGCGGAGATCGGTCATCCGGTGCTCGCGGTCGGAAGCCCCTTTGGACTGAGCCAGTCGGTCACGTTTGGCATCGTCAGCGCCAAGAGCCGACGGTCGCTGAAGCTGGGTGATCGCGGTGTGCTGAATCAGGATTTCATTCAAACGGATGCGGCCATCAATCCTGGAAACAGCGGCGGGCCGCTGGTCGATTTGACTGGCCGGATTGTCGGGATCAACACGGCGATCGCGTCCAATAGCGGCGGCAACGAGGGGATCGGATTCAGCATCCCTAGTAATCTGGTCAGCCGAGTCGTCGATCAGTTGTTGGAATACGGCAAGGTCTATCGAGCGTATTTGGGTGTGAAGCTGGACCCTGATTTCAACACACAGAAAGCGGCGGCGTTGAAGCTCGACCGAGTTCGCGGGGCACGCGTCATGGCCGTCTATCCCAACACACCGGCGGCGCGAGCCAAGCTGGGTAAGGATGACGTCATCCTCAGCTTTGACGGCACCGACATTCTGGATGAAAACCATTTGATCAACGTCGTGAGCTTGTCGCCGGTCGGCAAGCGAGTGCGGCTGTCGGTGCTGCGTCGCGGCGAGAAAGTCACCATCTATGTGGATCTGAGCGACCGATCCGTTGCCGAAGAAGACTCGGCTCCAGCGGCACCGCAACAGAGCAAGGTTGACGTTGATGTCGATCTCATGAGCTTGTCTGTCTGCCCGCTGGATTCGCAAATCGCACCGCAGATCGGACTCGATCCGACCGCATCGGGAGTTTTGGTGACTCGCAGCCGACGCACTCCAAGCCGCCTGCTCGGCCGTCACGTCGATGCTCACGAAGCCGTTCTGCAAACAGGTGACGTCATCGAACGATTCGCGGGCGTTCTCATTCGTACGCCCGCTGAATTGGAACTGTCCGCGTCACGAATTCCCCAAGGGAAATGTGCCTTGATCGAAGTCTTGCGAAAATCGAGCGACGGTCAGATGCAGCGGATTGTGATTGTCTGGCAACGTGCGAACGGGACCGCGATCTGAGCGGCGCACGACGCACATTGCGATTTCAATGAACGATCCGGTGCCTGACCCCAGCTCGCACACAAAGTGCGTCGCGCCCGTTCGTCGGGAGTGCAGAACAGCGTTTGCGAATTTTGGTTAGGCGGGGGAGAGGCGGGATCGGGCGTGGAGGCCGGGGCGGGTTTGCTGGCGGGTGGTCCAGAACG
>JANNDA010000944.1:0-9190 GCA_031387195.1 Planctomyces sp.
ATGACCAATGACCAATGACCAATGACCTTAGCCGTTTGGGAGCGTTCGCCCTCGCTGACGCATCGGGTTACTTTTGTAGTGGCTTCGCCGCGTTACGTATTTGTTGAGAGAGTAATGCTGACTTCCGTTGCTTCCTGGGAATACCGCTGGCGGTTTTCCATTCTCATTGCCAGCCAACCCCTATTGGCACTCGCGGCGCATTGGTATTCGGGAAGCACTGACGCTTGGTACGCGCCCACGTTTTCCCCAGTCAGCGGTGCCCTCGCCGCGTGCCTGGCCTCGATCGGAATTCTTCTGCGAGTTCACGCGACCGGCAGTTTGCACGCTTACGTCATGGCCTCGGATAATCCGGATACCAGCCGACTCGTGACCCTCGGAATTTATCAGACCATCCGCAACCCGTTATACCTGTCATCGCTGCTGCTGTTTGGAGCCTATGCGTTGTTCTTTGGCGGCTGGTGGGCGAGCGGCTTTGTGCTGTTGCACTGGCTGAGGTATCAGCGAGTCATCCGCTTGGAAGAGTCTTGCTTACGAGCGCAATGGGGTCAGGGCTTTGACGACTATTGTCAGAAAGTACCGCGCTGGTGGCCACACTGGCGAAGTCTGAGACGACCGTCCGGGCTGTGTCTTTCACCACACGGCGTTGTGGGCAACATCGTCTACGTCGGCCTTTGGGCGGGCATCGTGGTCTCGGCGGTAATGGGCGATTTGACTTGGGTCATCCCGTTTGAGGTCTCGGGCGGAGCAGTGATGGCGTTCCTCTTTCGCCGAACGGCCACGCCAGTTGTTCCGCTGGCACCGCCGCAAAACGACGCTCCACTTTCGCATCGCGATTAAACGGAAGCAGAGAACGCGAAGACTCGGCTGGGATTTGCCACGGACAAGTAATCGGCCATGCTCAGAATGATCGAGTCGGTGAGCGAGCCTGCGTTAAAAGCCATGCGCGGGTTTTGAGTGCTGGCCACGTCCAAGCAAAGTTCAAAGGGCAAGATCGGTGGTCCGAACGGTGGCACACAGCCAGGAACCAGTCCCGTGAACTCAAGCAATTCATCGGGTGTCGCGAATCGCAACTTCTTCAGACCGAGTTCCCGGCGAATCTCTCCGGAATCGAGTTTGCGATCCGCCGGTACGACGAACAGTCGGAAGACCTCGTCCCCTTTCATCAACAGCGCCTTGCCGCCGATGTGCAATTCTTCGCCGCGAGCTTTCGCTGATTCCTCGGATGTTCGCGTTGGTTCGTGATGCACGTCGCGAAAACGGATACCGACATCGCTCAGCATCTGGCGAATCGCAGGGAGGATGTCCGGTCCAATGGGGAAGCTCACGAACGCGGCTCCGCTGCGATTTGAGATTTCAAATTTGAGATTTCAAATCTCACGACTGCTTCCGAATCTGCTCCCACACATCGCCACCAAACAGATCGAGCATCTTGCCCAAGCCTTCGGCGACAAACTCCGTTCCCGACACGAAGCGTCCGGGACGAGTCCACGCCTGCAGTTTCTCCGGGGACATGTTCAACATACGGACCAACAGAGCGTCCATGTCCTCTTCCAAAAGCTTGAAGTGCCGCGCCCATTCTGCGGCCTCTTCCAGCCGGACTTCCTCATCGCTGTGCCACCGAATCGGATGAAACAGCAACGTTGAATGTGCCGTGACGTATCGCTCCTCGCACGCGGCGAAGGGGAGGATCGTTGCCGAGCTGCATTCGCCCGCGACGACACCAACTGCCCGTAGTCCACGCAGCTTGATGACCGATGCCAGAGCCAGACCGCAATAAATGCTGCCTCCCCCACTGTCGAAGAAAATCGTTCCGCGACTGTTTCGCGGCACTTCCATCAGTTGTTGAAAGAGCTCCACTTGCTTGTCGGTCAGATCCCCGAAGATGCCGATCTCCCATTCGGTTTCTTTCGGCCGTTTGGACATCGACCACGCTCCGGGCAACGGGTACGGCATCAAGCGAGAAGATTCTTCGTCGGCGTGTTGAGGCTTTTTCTGGCGAGTCATTGAGGCGTGATCGTTTCTGGTGAAATGAAGACGGCATAAGGCGGTCGGGCTTTTAGCCGTCCGATTGCTCGACTGCAACTCGCCGAGCGATACGATGCTGCCCCGTTGCCGTAGAACCCACAAGAGACTCGCCCGACGCGCAAGCGGGGGGGGTGACGCCATGCCTCTCGCTTGCGCGTCGGGCGAGTGTGACATCGGGAAACAATCGTGACCCCGACCCTGTTTCGTTTCCTCCTGAAACCCAACCAAGGAGCTACCTCGTGACCCACCTCCGCTGTGTTCCGCTGATGTTGCTTGCCTGCGGACTTCTCTCGGCATCTGCGAACAGTTTCGCCGCTGACAGCGTCAAACTCGTTCGCACAGGCGAAACGATTGCCGTGACGATTAGCGGCAAAGAATTCACCACCTACAACTTCGCGAAGTCGCTGCCCAAACCGTTCTTCTCACCCGTCAAAGCGGCGGATGGAACGCTGCTGACTCGGCCCATCGTCGGCGAGGACTACAAAGGGGATCACCCGCACCACAAAGGAATCTGGGTCTCGGTGGATGAGGTCAACGACATCAAGTTCTGGGCCGAGAAAGGCAAGATTGAAAACCGCAGCGTTGAACTGATCGCCGCAGAAGGGAATCCTGCGAAGTTGAAGGTCGAAAATCATTGGCTCGGTGAAGACGGCAACGCCGTGCTCGTCGAAACGACGGCGATTTCGATCTTCGCCAACCGCATGTTGGCGTATGACATCTCGCTCCGCATGACGAGCGGTGACGTCCACTTCAAAGACACGAAGGAAGGTCTGTTCGGCGTCCGCATTGCCGAGTCGATGCGCGAAGACAAAGGAGCGGGCATCGTCACCAACGCTGACGGCAAGAAAGCGACGAAGGAATGCTGGGGCCAGCGCTCCGCGTGGGTTGATTACACCGGCCCGGTTGATGGCAAGACTGTCGGCGTGGCAGTCTTCGATCACCCACAAAACTTCCGCCCCAGCCGCTATCACGTCCGCAACTACGGCCTGTTTTCCGTCAGCCCCTTCGGCGAAGGAGCCTACACCAACGGCCAAGAAAAGCCGGTGAGCGATGTTTTCAAGAAAGATGCCGTCGTGCGACTGCGTTACGGCATTTACTTTCACGCCGGTGATGCAACTGCGGCTGACGTAGCCTCGGTCTATCAGCAATTCTTGAAAGTAGAATGAGTCTTTCACAGGAGACGGAATCATGTCTGTCATTACCTTGGCCGAAGCTCATGCCCAGTTGCCGAAAATCATCCAGCAATTGCAACCGGGCGAAGAAATCACAATCACCGATCACGGGCAGCCTTTAGCGCAAGTCAAGAAGGCCCAACGAACGACTTGGCCGTGCAAGGCAGGGAGCGCCAAGAGCAGCATCTTGCGGATTGCACCCGACTTTGACGCTCCCCTTGAGGAGTTTCAGGAGTACATGGAATGATCTTGCTGCTCGACACACACACGCTGTTGTGGTTCTTGCGAGATGATCCGCAACTAAGCACTCAGGCCAAACTCCTGATTGAAGACCCCAAGAACCGGAAACTTGTCAGCGTGGCTTCTTGCTGGGAGATCAGTATCAAATCTGGCTTGCACAAGTTGGATCTCGCTGAAACAAGCCGGACGCTACTTGAGCGGGAACTTCCTAGAAACAACTTCGAGTTGCTGTCGATTACCTTGGAACATGCGACTGCGGTCGAAACACTCCCTCAGCACCACCGTGACCCGTTCGACCGTTTGCTAATCGCTCAAGCCATGATCGAGGAGATTCCCTTGGTCAGCGTCGATGACAAGCTCGATGCGTATTCCATCACTCGACTTTGGTAGTTCATCCGCAACGGCTCGCGTAGACCGTGAATCTCACTCCGTAATCTTGAGACGGCACTAAGTAACGTGACGACGACGATGAACTACACCCGCATGGAATTGATGATTTGCTCGGCCGCTCGTTGGCTGGAGGACGGCGCGATGGTCGTCGTCGGGACAGGCGCTCCGTGCGCGGCAGCGATGTTGGCTCAGAAGACGACGGCTCCGAATCTCACGTTGCTGTTTGAGGCGGGTGGAGTCGGGCCGCTGTTGCCGCGCATGCCGATCAGCGTGGGGGACTCGCGGACGTTTTATCGCGGGCTGATGGCGACCAGCATGGCCGACATCATGGAGACGTGTCAGCGGGGCATGGTCGAGTACACGTTTCTTGGCGGAGCCCAAATCGACCAGTTCGGTAACCTCAACTCGACACAGATCGGTTCAGACTATTCGCACCCGAAAGTTCGGCTGCCGGGAAGCGGTGGTGCGAATGATTTGGCCTCGCTGTGCTGGCGAGTTCTGGTCATCACGCCGCATGACCGCCGTCGGTTTGTGGAGAAGTGCGACTTCGTCACGACGCCGGGATATCTCACCGGCCCCGGTGCTCGCGAGGCGGCTGGACTCCCCGCAGGGACTGGCCCATACAAAGTCATCACCGATCTGGCAGTGCTCGGATACGACGATGCATCGAAACGGATGCAGGTTGAATCACTGCATCCCGGCGTCAGCCTGCCAGACGTTCGCGAGCGAACTGGTTTTGAGTTGTTGGTGCGTGATCCGTTGGAAACAACACCGGCTCCAGATGCTGAGATGCTCGACATCTTGCGGCGTGAGGTTGATCCGTTGCGGTACATCATCGGGCGAGGATGATTGCTCATGTCCAATATCCAAATCTCAATGCCCCAAGAATGACAAACTCACAAAACCTGAATCGCGATGAGTTCAGCTTCGAGCGTTCGGCGGAAGCGATCACCGTGCGGATTCGCTGGTTCGGACTGGCGATCGGGTATGCGCTCGTCAATTTTCTGGATCGCACCGAGACAACCACTCACTCGGCGTTACCAACGTGGTTGTCGAATCAGCAAGTCCTCAACGGCATCCTGACGCTCGGTGCGGCGTATGCGATCGCCGATACGTACTTCAGTCTGCGCGGGCGAGTCTTCCTCAGTCGCTGGCCGATCGTGGTCTCCGTGATGGAAGCATTGTTTATCGGACTCTTGTGTCACTTCGATGAGGGGCTCGAAAGCCCGTTTCGGTTTTACTATTTCCTGTCGTTGTTGGTCTGTGCGTTTCGGTACTCGAAGCTCATCACGTTTTCGACCTTTGGGCTACACGCGCTAAGTTACGTGTTGCTCGCAGTCGCGACTTCGCCACATTCAACGAGCGACCCGACACGAGTCGTGTTGATGCTGATCTGGCTCGGCTGGGTCACGTGGGCAAGCACATCGCTGGCGGGATTGTTGCAAGTGGCTGGGCGAAGACTCGGCTTCCTCAATGATGAACTTCGCAAGAATCAACGCGAGTTGGAGCAGCGCATCGACGAGCGGACAAACGCCTTGAAAGAGTCTCAAGCGTTCGTCGTGCAACAAGAAAAGCAGGCTGCGTTCGGACTGCTCGCGGCGGGGATTGCTCATGAGGTGGGCAATCCGCTGGCGGGGATCAGCTCCGTCATTCAGTTGCTCAACCGGCGTGAGGTCGATGAATACACGCGCGAACGCTACCAGATGGTCGATGACCAGCTTCGCCGCATTCAGCGAACATTGCGCGAATTAATCGACTTCAGCCGCCCCGCCACACTGGAACGCAGCCAGTGTGAGTTGCAAGAACTTGTCGAAGCGGCGCTTAACATCGCCAAGTACTACAAGCGGCGAAAAAATAAGCAGATCGTCACGCAGTACGGAGAAGGGTTGCCCAAGATCAACGCCGTGCGGGATCAGTTGGTGCAGATTTTTTTGAACTTGATTCTCAACGCGATGGACGCGACCGCGGAAGGTGGCACGATCGAAATCGTCTCGCAGTGTGATGGCGACCGGTTGCGCGTCTCCATCCGCGACGACGGACACGGCATCGCCGAGCCTGATCAGTCGCGTCTGTTTCAACCATACTTCACCACCAAAGAGACCGGAACCGGACTCGGCCTCTTCGTGTGCAAGTTGATCGTCGAACGCAACGAAGGTCAAATTGAACTGACCGAGACATCCGATCGCGGCACGACGTTTTCGGTCTTGTTGCCGTGCGAGGTGACACGGAAGGAGACAGGCGATTGAATGTTCCTTGTCGCGGCTCATGGGGCAGCGTGTTCATCAAGAATCTGATGTGGCCGAAATAGCCGTCTCCGAAACACCTATTCGAGGTTCCCGTGTCCATTCATCGTTCGGTTCTGATTTGCGAAGACGAGGAAGTCATCCGCCGATCGTTAGCAGAGTTGCTGCAAGGCGAGGGCTATGTTGTTTCTCCCGCAGCCAACCTGGCTGACGCGGTTTCGCTCGCACGGAGTCACGATTTCGACGTGGCGATCTGCGACGTGATGCTGCCTGATGGCGACGGCATTGATTTACTCAAGCGGCTTTTGCGTCTGAATCCCCGAACGTCGGTGTTGATCATCACCGCCTACGCAACGGTCGAGAACGCGGTCGAAGCGTTTCAATCCGGAGCGTTCGACTACCTCGTCAAGCCGGTCATCTTTGACGACCTGCTCAACAAGCTGCAGCGGCTGTTTCAATTTCGAGCCCTCGATTTGGAAAACCAAGCGTTGCGGCGAGAACTGGCTCGGCGTGAGGACTTTGATCAGATCGTCGGTACCAGCAAGGTACTCGCCGACCTGCAAGATTCGATTCGCAAGGTAGCCAAGACGAACTCGAACGTGTTGCTCGTCGGTGAAACTGGGACGGGTAAAGAACTCTTCGCACGTGCGATCCATCGCGCGGGGCCGAAGCGTCACGAAAAATTCCTTGCGGTGAATTGCAGCACTCGCCCGGTTGAACTGTTGGAAGCTCAATTGTTTGGCTCGAAGTTAGGCACGCTGTCAGGCAGCGGCAGCGATCAAGTCGGCATCTTCCAACATGCAGGCGAGGGAACCGTGTTGCTGGACGAAATCAGCGAACTGCCGCTGAGCACTCAAGCCAAACTTCTGCGAGCGATCGAGTACCAAGAAATCCTGCCGCTCGGCGGTTCAGAGCCTGTGCGTGTCTCCGCGCGGATTATCGCCACTACAACACGCGACCTCGTCCGCGAAGTGGCCGAGCGACGCTTTCAAGACGATCTTTTCTATCGACTGGATGGCGTGAAGCTGACGATTCCACCGCTTCGAGAACGCTCGGACGACATCCCAGAACTCGTCGAATTCTTCATCGGCAAGCACTCGAAAGCGATGAGCAAGCGCGTGGCTGGGGCCGACAGCGAAACGATCCGCTTATTGATGTCGGCTCAGTGGAAAGGAAATGTGCGACAGCTCGACAACGCCCTCGAACGAGCAGTCATGATGTGCGACGGCGCTCACATTCACCCGGATGACCTGCCCCCCGAATTGCTTGGACTCGCACAACCGTTGCCCGACACCGACGACCTACGCACTGCACTGCGGCACTACGAAAAGCTGCATCTCTCGCGTGTCCTTCGCCAATGGCCCGACAAACGTGAAGCGGCCAAACGCCTAAAGCTCGGCCTGTCTAGCCTGTATCGCAAGATCGAAGAATTGGGCATCGACTTGTAATTGAAGTCGGCCCCATACAAATGACTCAGGCGAGCGGGGCGGCCTCAACGAAAAAAGGGACTCCCGCAGCAGCAGGAGTCCCTTGATTTCGTTCTTCGCAAAATAAACGCATCATGGAATGAAAATCATTCCGTTGCTGACGAGCTACCTGAACAATCCCGCCGCGCGCATCTTGCTGGCGTTGCCGGCTTGGCCAAAGGCGATCATGCGAGCGATGCAAACTTTCTTCATCGCCTCGCGAGCCGGCTTCATGAAATCGCGTGGGTCGAATTTGTCGGGCGTGGTCATCATCACTTGGCGAACGGCGGCCGCCATCGCGATCCGGTTGTCGGTATCGACATTGATCTTTCGCACGCCGTGCTTGATGCCGCGCTGAATTTCTTCGACCGGCACGCCCCACGATTGCTTCAAGTCGCCGCCGAATTGACGGAGCAAGTCGGTCAGCTCTTGCGGGACCGACGAACTGCCGTGCATCACGATGTGCGTATTGGGCAATCGCCGATGAATCTCTTCGATCAGGTCCATCTTCAGCACGGCTCCGTCCGGTTTCTTATCGAACTTGAACGCACCGTGGCTCGTGCCGATCGCGACGGCCAGCGCATCGACATTGGTTTCGGCGACAAATCGTTCGGCTTCTTCCGGGTCGGTCAGGTGAGCCATTTCCGGTTCGGGTTCTTGTTCGAGATCCGCGTCATGTTTCTCCGCGACGACGGGCTTTGGTGGAGCCTTCTTTTCTTGCCCAACGGTCCCCAAGCAACCGACTTCGCCTTCGACCGAGACGTTCAAGGCGTGAGCCACCAGCACGACTTCTTTGGTCACTTTCGCGTTGTACTCGTAAGACGCGGGGGTCTTCGCGTCCGACATCAGCGAGCCGTCCATCATGACTGACGTGAAACCGTTACGAATGGCGCTGTAGCAAGTCGCCGGTTCGTTGCCGTGGTCCTGGTGCATGACCATAGGAATTTCGGGATACAGCTCAGCAGCGGCGAGCATCAAGTGCCGCAGATAGTTGTCTTGAGAGTAACTGCGAGCGCCGCGTGACGCCTGTACGATGACCGGCGAATCGGTCTCGCGAGCAGCCTCCATGATGGCCTGAATCTGCTCCATATTATTGACGTTCAAAGCGGCCACGCCGTAATTGTTTTCGGCAGCATGATCCAGCACTAATCGCATCGGTACCAAAGGCATTTGCAAAACTCCGAAAGAAACACAGCGGCCCAGAAGGGCGTCCGGTGGGTTCGCTCGTCCCGGCTTTCACCAGGATGTCGAGATTTCAACAAGAATGTCTCGCAGGGAGGGCAACTGAGCGCAACTGCCACCCACCCCGTGCAACCGGACCTTCAACTCAAATTCCCCAGCAGCGACCGCGGCGGGATTATTGAGGCGTCCCACGCCGCTGGCAACCGACGCTGCGAATCAGGCACAGAGGATGGGCTCTCTCCGGGATTTCGGATTACTGTAGCTCGGTGACTTTTTGATGTAAAAATATCGGCGTATGCGCGGCGGCAGGATTTGCTTGTTGTGACAAAATGCGTTGTGTGTATGGGTCTTGTGGCTTTACGACACCAGGGGTTTGAGTGCAGAACAGCGTTTGCGAATTTTGGTTAGGCGGGGGAGAGGCGGGATCGGGCGTGGAGGCCGGGGCGGGTTTGCTGGCGGGTGGTCCAGAACG
>JANNDA010001019.1:0-2463 GCA_031387195.1 Planctomyces sp.
TGTTCTGCACGCTACGCAAGTCCGACAACGCATCCAACAAGTCACGTGCGGCCGTCGGACCGAACTGCTGAGCAGCCGAGCCTGGTGCGGCTGGTACCGCCGGCTTGTTCAAATTTTCGCGCCGTTCATCGACGCGGCGAATCGCGATCGCCATCGCGCGCCGTTGAATCTCCAGGTTGGCTCGCTGCTGACTGAGTTGCCGAAGGTTGGCACGCAACCGTTGATGCACGCTGTCTTCAAACTGAATGAGCCGCCGCCGCGCCTGTTGATAGGCGATGAGCTGAGCCCGATAGATGTTCCGCTCGTTCAATCGCGTGAACGGTCCGTCGAAACGCAGACCCGCTCGCAGATTGCCGGTCGTGTGATTGAAGTCCAACGGATTCGTACCCGTTGTGCCGACGTCACCGCTGATGACGATGTCGAGCCCCGACTCCAGCGCGTTCGCGTTGAACTCAATCAGACGCCACGTATCCACGAGCGTGGCCCGATTGTTCATCCAATCGACGCGATTGGCCCGTGCGATCGCGAGTGCTTCCAGCGGATGCAGGTCCAAGGAATCGACCGTGATGACCTCCAGCCGAGCACGAGCCTGCACCAACGACAGCTCTTTGACGAGGTTGTCCAGATGCACCGCCAGCGAAACCAGTTCTCCCATCGCCTTGTCTGCGGTATCGGGTTTCAATCCCGACCGAATCTCGCTCAGCGTGGTGCTGGTTTCGGCGTGGTTATTGAGCAATCGCTCACGAGCCTCTTTAAGCCGATCCCATTCCTCGCGAGTCGCTCGCTCGTCTTCCGGTGAGATGTCTTTGAATCGCGCGGCATCCGGCGTGTCTAACTTTTGAAGATCGCTTTGAACGACGCTCAATTGCTGATCAATGTCCCGCTGCGACGCTGCGATGCGATCTGCCATCGACTCCAGTTCGGGAAGACTCGGCTTCGAGCTCAGTTCGCCGAGGTCAGACAGAATCTGAGCCAACGTGTCTTGAGCGGCTCCCAATGCCGGATCAATAAACTGGAACTGCTTGATCAAAGAATCGTTCAATTCGATCGGCACATGCGGCGGAAGTCCGAGCGTCTGTGTCTTGAATTGATCGAGCGACGTTTCCAGTTGATTCCGAGCGGTCAGCATGTTGGCTCGTTCGGTCTCGATGTTCTGTCGGAACTGATCAACCTGCGCGATGTCGATCAACCCCGCCGCGAGATTCGCTTCCAGCAACGGTCGAGTTCGCGACTGAGCCTTCAACAACTCCTGCAAGTTTCGCATCTGTTGAAGTTGTTGCAACAGCCCGATGAACCCGTTCTGCAATCCCGCGCCGCCACCCGCGAACCCCGTCGTTCCGCCGCCGCCACCGCCCGCTCCTTGATTGTTGTTTCCACCACCGCCACCAAATCCGGTCGCATCGCCGACGCCACCGAATCCGCCGGTGCCAACGCCGGTGAAGCCGTCCAGTCCCGCTCCAGAGAATCCACCGCGACGTTGCGGTCCCGTCAAGCCGTTCACGTCACCGATCGCGATCTGTGTGAAGTAGCCTTGCCGATAGCGATACATCGCCCGCACGTTTGCCAACAGCGTTCGTTCCGCGAGCGTGAGTCGTTCTAAACCGATCACTCGGCCGCCCGCTCGCAGCAGCGGCTGCAAGAATGAAAAGCTCGCGAGCGATGCGGCCGCACTTTGGTCCGGACCGGCAAACTGCCACATGAAACTGTTCGCGAATCCGACGACCAGCTCACCCGCAGTCGCAAACCGGCGGCGAGCTTCCAGCCCCGTCGTAGTTCGTAAAGTGTCACCGGTCGCGCCAAAAGGGGCCGACCGAGGATTGCCACCGTAAGTGCTTGCTCCGCCGCCGGCGCTATTGCCGACTCCGGTTCCCGATGCGAGCGGTTCGCGATGGCTGTACGTCGTCGCGTTCCCGCCGAAAAATTGTGTCTGCAACCGGAACCGTTCCGTGCTCACGTCGAGCGACGACAGATACAGCGTTTCAAGCTGCTGCTGGTAAGCTGGCGAATGAATCAGTGCGAGCCGCATTGAATCTTCCAGCCGCAGCACATAGGCACCGCTGGGTGAACGAGTGACGTATTGATCGAGACATTGCTGCCAAACAGAGTTCTCAAGCCCCGATCGGTCGCCGTTCTCGTGCCATTTCGACCAACCCTTCTTGCCGTAGACGCAGTGCATCAATTCGTGCGACTCGGGGTCGTCGGGTGGCAGCGGTGGCTTCACGGGATCGTACGGGTCGTAATAGCGGCTGGCGGGGTTCATCTCTATGTTGAAGCACGGCTTGGCCCAGCGCGGGTCGCACGACTTTTCTTCAACCAACGCACGAGCTTCGTCGTCCGCCTGCTGGCGATAGAACTCGCGATGGCATCCGCCGAGTGTCGCGGTGACAGCGCACGCCGCGATCCCGACGAGCAGCTTTCGCCGCCAAAATGCCTTTGGACGAATCATCATGGTCCCCCCAGACC
>JANNDA010001032.1:0-4676 GCA_031387195.1 Planctomyces sp.
CACGATTCGCGTCAACAACCGGCTGGTGTTGAATGGCCTGCTGGAGAAGCTTGGTCTCGCGGACAAAGCCTCCGGCGTGCTGCGATCGCTCGACAAGCTGCCGAAAATTGGTCGAGACAAAGTGATCGCCGAAATGATCGAACGCGTCGGAGCGACTGCGGAACAAGCGGGGGAAGTTCTGTCGCTGGCCGAACTCAAAGGTGAGCCGTCCACAATTTTGTCTCAATTGGAAACGCAACTTGCGGGGAACGAGGTCGGCCTCATCGGAGTCGCTCGACTGACAGAACTCTTCAAGACTATCTGCCAAGCGGGAGCGAATACCGAGCGAGTGGAGCTCGATCTGTCGATCGCGCGCGGACTCGACTACTACACCGGGACGATTTACGAAACGTTCCTCGGCGATCTCCCTAGCATCGGCAGCGTTTGTTCGGGAGGCCGTTACGACAACTTGGCGGAACTCTTCACGACGCAAAAACTCCCAGGTGTCGGAGCGAGTCTTGGTCTCGACCGACTGCTTGCCGCCATGGAAGAACTCGGCATGGTGGAGGCCGCATCAACCCCCGCGAAAGTGTTGATCGCGTACTTCGACGCCAGTCATCTCGGTGACTATCACCGCCTGGCTCGCGATCTTCGAGCCGCCGACATCGCCGCTGAGGTTTATCCCGAAGCGGTCAGCATCGGTGAGCAATTGAAGTATGCCAGTCGCAAAGGTTTCAAAATCGGGGTCATTGCCGGTGATCGCGAGTTTGCAGCCGGTCACTGGCAAGTCAAGAATCTACTGACTCGCGAGCAAGCCACGATCAGCTCGACCGAATTGATTGGGCACCTGCGTGCGCTGATTGGCTAAAGGATCAAACTCATGCCACTTCCCAACGACAATTTCGACCACTCCGTGCCACCGAACGATGAATCGTGGTGGGAAAAAAATCTGCTTCAGAACGAGAAGCTGATCGACAAATACATGGACGTCCTCGGCGACGATCCCGACTGGGAGAAGTGGAGTGATCCGCGGGATCTCTACAACAAAGTCCATTACGGCATCGAGCCGGGTGATCCGCTGCCGCCGGGTATCGAGGACGCAGACTGGGATGAAAACGAATTAGCGTCACTCGATCTGGAAGACATCGGCGAACTCGATGATGACGACGACATCGAGGACGAGCCGTGGTCAACTGACGTCGGCAGCGATGAAGGCGAGCATCCGGCCGATGTGGACTCGACGCATTCGATTTCGATGAGCGGCGGCGATCCCTTTGGCGTGGACGATGACGATCTGCCGCGAGATCTAATCCTTGGCGGTGAAAATCTCACCGACGAAGAAATCGACGAGTATCGGCAGCTTTATCGCCGAGCGATGGCCTTCGGCATCTCGGTCATGCAGCTTGATCATCTACCGGAGGAGTCGCTGAGCGTTTGTGTCGCAGCGGGAAAAATAGCCGCGAACCTCGCTGGCGGGCACGGGCTGGGCTACGACGAACACACGATCTGCGGCAACATCGTGAAGTGCCGCTGGGCACTCTCCGAATGCGAGTTCGTCATCGAAACGCTGGACTTCCTCGCTTCACGATCGCGGCGTCCGGAATACAAGTCATTGCTTCTCAAAGCCCGACAGATTCGGGAGTTGATTGCCGCTCGCGTCACCAAGCTGAGAGGCCACGTTTGGTGGTGACGTCCAGCAGCGACATCGCTTTTCCAAATTGCCGCTCGAACAGTTCCTTGAAGGGGTTCACGGCGGGACCGACCGCCTCTTCATTCACGAGTTGCGGTTGCACCGAGTCCCACCAGCGGTCGTATTCGGCGTCGAGTTGTTGCACGACCTGCGGGTGCTTGTCGGCGATGTTGGTCTGCTCGGCGAGGTCCGCTTTCAGGTCAAAGAGTTGCCAGTTCTTCGCGTCCCCCTTCGACAGGCTCACGAGATGAAATCGGGAATCGCGGATGCTGCAATTCGCGTACTTGAACTTCGCCGGTGAAACGCCCTTCGGCCAGCGACCAACGTGAGTCACGAGGGTTCGCTCCGGCCAGTTGGCTTGAGCATTCTTCAGAAGCGGGGCGAGGCTATGGCCTTCGACTTGTTGCTGCACCGCATCGGTCAGCTTCGCACCGGCGAGTTCCGCCAGCGTGGGAAAGAAGTCGATGTGAGCGGCGAGCTTGTCGTTGTCGGTCGGTTTGAGCGTTCCGGGCCAACGCCAGAAAGAACTCGCCCGCGTTCCACCGAGCCACGGTGTCGCTTTTTGAGCCCGCATGCCGGCGTTGTAGATTCGAGTTCCGACCGTCCCACCGTTGTCGTTCATGAAGATCACCAGCGTGTCACGCTCAATACCCCAGTCATTCAACTTGGCGAGCAGCTTGCCGACGTTGTCGTCGATGTTGGCGATCATCCCGAAGAACTTGGCGACATCTTTGTCCTTGACGAGATCGGCGTAACGCGCCTCATCCTCCGGTCGCACTTGCAGCGGCCCGTGCGGCGCATTCGTGGCGATTTGGCAATAGAACGGCTTCTTCCCCTTCGTGGCCTCGATCCACTGCATCGCCTGCGTGAAGAACACGTCGGTGCAATAACCCTGAGTCTTCACGAAGCGACCGTTGTGCAAGATCGCGGGATTGAAATACGTGTTGCCCGGTGCGTCGCCACAACTGCCGGGATAACTCTGTCCGATCCCGCCCGCTCCGTGAATGAACATCTCGTCGAACCCGCGCCGACTCGGCCAGTGATCCGGTTCGTCGCCAAGATGCCATTTTCCGAAGATCCCGGTGGCGTAACCCGCCGACTGCAACACCTGCGGCAACGTCGTCGCCGTTAGCGTCAGTCGTTCGCGTTCGAGAATCGTATGCGTGACGCCGTTACGAAATTCGTGCCGACCAGTCATCAACGCAGATCGCGTGGGCGAGCAAGTCGGGCTGACCATGAAATCCGTGAAACGCACTCCCTCACGATGCAACCGGTCGATGTGCGGCGTCTTGAGGATCGGATTCCCGTGACAGGACAAGTCTCCGTAACCTTGATCGTCTGTCAGAATGAAAACGATGTTCGGCTGGGTGGCAGGAAGATCGTCTTTCGCTACGACAGGCGAAGGTGCAAAGCACAGGCTGGCGAGCGCCGTCAAAAAGAGTACGGCAAACTTAAGTCGCCACGAATTCGGGTGTGTTATCAACTCGGTCATCATGTTTCCGCTTCGTCATGGTCGGCGTTTCGTTGTGCAAGCTTCCAGCTTGCAACTTTTCGACATTCAACCGGTGAATGAGTCGGGTGAGTTGCAAGCTGGAAGCTTGCACTACGAAATCAAATCAGTTCGCTGATGGGGGTGCCCGTTGCCAGGATCGGCATCGGGCGGCCTTGGTGATCCGGGAAGGCGTGATTCGTATCAATGTTGAGGTGGCGGAACATCGTTGCCCAGAGATCGTTTGGTTCCAGCGGGCGGTCCTTCGGATGTTCGGCCTTCGAGTTCGTTGAGCCGACCACAACGCCGGTCTTCAAGCCGCCGCAGCTGACAAGGATCGACATCGCTTGCGGCCAGTGATCGCGGCCGGGTTGCATGACTTTCGTTTGCGAGCCGATCGTTGAATTGATGCGTGGCGTGCGGCCGAACTCGCCCGTGACGATCAGCATGACCTTCTTGTCGAGACCACGGTCGTAGAGATCATGAACCAGCGCGGCGACCGATTGATCCAGCATCGGCAGCTTCATCAACAGGTCCGTAAACATGTGGCAGTTCACGGCGTGCGAGTCCCAGTTGTACGTCACTCCAAACGGGAACTCTTTGCCGGGGCACGGATTCTCCATCGTGACGGTGACGAAGCTGGCTCCCGCTTCGGCCAGTCGCCGTGCGAGGAGTGCTCGCTGGCCGTAAACGTGTCGGCCGTAACGGTCGCGTGTCTCGGCGGATTCTCTCGTGATGTCGAACGCATCGCGGCACTTGTTGCTCGTCAGCAAGTCGAGCGCCTTCTTGTTGAATTCGTCGAGCGAGGCCATCGCACCGAAGCGGTCGGTGTCTTTTCGAAGTTTGTCGATCCCGCCGAGCAGTGCGACTCGGTCATCCAATCGTGTCTCGATCGACTTCGAGACTGACAAGTTTTGGACCTCGAACTTCGAGTCGTTCGGGTCGCCCCAAAATGTGAAGGGATGAGTCGTTGGCGGCAAGTACGCGCTGCCGAAGCTAAAGGTGTCGATGTTCTGCCGACCGCCGTCGGTGCCGCAAATGTAGTTGGGCATCCCGACGTTTTTCGACTCGCGTATTTTGGCGACCATCGAGCCGACCATCGGATGATCGTTCACAAACCCAGACGGCTCGTTGGGATTGCGGCCGGTCAGGAATTTCTTGTGGCCGCCTCCGTGATCCGCGAAGCCGTGCGCGACCGAGCGGATGATCGAATATTTGTGAGCCACCTTGGCCAGCAGCGGCAAGTGCTCGCAAATGTCGAGGCCGGGGACAGTCGTCGGGATCGGCCGGAATTCACCGCGATAGTCGCTGGGAGCTTCGGGCTTCAAATCAAACGTCTCTTGGTGCGGCGGCCCGCCTGGTAGCCAGACGAAGATCACCGACGTGTCCGAGTCGGCACCGACTGACGCAGCCGCTTCGGCTCGCAATCGCAGCATGTTGCTCAAACCGAGTGCCGCAAAGGCTGTCGAACCGATTTCCAAGAAACCACGTCGAGAGATTGGCCCCGGACAAAACTTC
>JANNDA010001056.1:0-6535 GCA_031387195.1 Planctomyces sp.
TGCGGATCAAGGCGCGGTCGTCGTGAAACCACGACGCTCGAAAGCCGCTGCGACCGAATCGGCTTCTGCGAGTCAGCCCAAAGTCGTTCGCAAGAATTCCGCCGCTCGCGAAGCTCAAGATCCCCATCATCCGGAACTGCAAGCGGAATTGGCTCAGGTGGACGAGCTGATTCGCACCGTCAGCGGAAGTGAGGGCGATGATTCTCCCGTGGTCACGGCGCTCGCCGAAGAGACTGTTGCTCCGATAAAGGAGGCGGCCAGGGCCGGTCGTAAGAACCGTCTGGCCAAAGAGTCGAGCCCTTACTTATTGCTGCACGCGACGAATCCCGTTGATTGGTTTCCGTGGGGGCCGGAGGCACTTGAGCGGGCCAAGAAGGAAAAGAAACTGATCTTCCTGTCGATCGGTTACAGCAGTTGTCATTGGTGTCATGTGATGGAGCGGCTGGTCTTCTCGAATGAGCAGATCGCTCGCTACATGAACGAGAATTTCGTCTGCGTGAAAGTGGACCGCGAAGAGCGTCCCGACATCGACGACATCTACATGACCGCTCTGACCGTTTACTTTCGGCTGAGCCGTTCGGATCAATCGGGCGGCTGGCCGTTGTCGCTGTTTCTGACTCCCGAAGGAAAGCCGGTCGCCGGCGGGACGTACTTCCCGCCCGAAGATCAAGACGGTCGCATGGGCTTCCCGTCGGTGATGAATAAGATCGCGACCATGTGGCGTGATGAGACCGAGACGGTGGAAAAGAACGCCGATATCGTCACGGCGAACGTCCGCCGCACGATGTCCGCGAAGATCGTTTTGAACGATGTGCCGCTCACGGCGGAACTCGCATCGACGATCACCACCGCGATCGCGGAAACGCACGATGCGAAGTTCGGCGGCTTCGACTTCCATCCGCAACGTCCAAACGCCCCGAAATTTCCGGTCCCCAGCAAGCTGGGATTGCTGCTGCATCAAGCTCAGCGCGACAGCAACGAGCAGTTACGCACGAAGGTGACGTCAACGCTCGACGCAATGGCGGCGGGAGGCATCCGCGACCACTTGGCGGGAGGCTTCCATCGCTACAGCACCGACCGCGCGTGGAAGGTGCCGCACTTTGAGAAGATGCTTTACGACAACGCGCAGCTTGCCGACACCTACGTCGAAGCGTTCCGACAAACAAACCTCCCGGCCTACAAAACGATTGCGGAGGAAGTCTGCGACTTTGTGCTCCGTGAGATGACCGACAAACGCGGCGGCTTCTTTTCGGCGCTCGATGCCGACAGCGAAGAGGTCGAGGGCAAGTCGTATGTCTGGTCCGAAAAAGAGATCGACAAGCTGCTCAACTCGAGCGATGCCGAGACGTTCAAACTCGTTTATGGGCTGACCCTGCCGAGCACCTTCGAGCCTGGATTTGTCCTGCATCTCCCGAAACCGCTCACCGATGTCGCGGCACAGTTGAAGCTCGAACCGGCAGAACTCGAACGCCGCCTGACGATCATGAAACAGCGGCTGCTCGCCGTGCGCAACCGCCGACCGGCTCCGTTGTGCGACGACAAGATTCTCACCGGCTGGAACGGCCTGATGATCAAGGCACTCGCGAATGCGGGGGCTCGACTCCAACGAGCGGACTATCTCGCCGCCGCCGACCGTGCCGCGATCTTCGTGCTGTCCGAAATGCGAGATGAGCAAGGTCGCTTGCGTCGTTCGTACCGAGGGAGCGTCAGTCCGATTAAAGCGTATCTCGATGATTACGCCTATCTGGTCGATGGCCTGCTCGCGTTGCACATCGCGACTCGCGAACCGAAATGGCTGACGGCAGCCACTCGTTTGACTGACGATCAACTCCAACTGTTTTGGGACGAGGCGGCCGGAGGCTTTTTCTACACCGCGACCGATCACGAAGAACTTCTGGCTCGGTCGAAGGATCGGTACGACTCGGTCGTCCCGTCGGGCAACAGCGTGAGCGCCCGCAACCTGCTGCGGATCGCGGGTCTTACGGGCAAGGACAACTATCGCGGCAAAGCCGAGCAAACACTGAAAGCGTTCGCACCGCTGATGAGCGAGACACCTCACGGCTCGGCCAACATGGCTGTCGCACTGTTTGAGTTCCTCGATCAACCGAACTTCGGAGCAAGTCGCCGCAGCGTCGATCCGAACGTCGTGCCTGCTGGGGATGAAGTTCTCGATGTCGCCTTAAAGCCAAAACGAGAAGATCTCGGAGCGGGCTTGGGCGCATCGCCGCTCGCTGAAAAAGCTCCAAAGAATGACCAGACAAAGAAGGTTGAGATTCTCACGGCTGAAGCACACCTCAGCGTCGATCGGCTTCCGGCAGGAAGCTCATGCCGCGTTGCGATGATCCTCAACATCCAAGACGGCTGGCACATCAATCAAAATCCCGCGCAGCCCGACTTCGTGACCGCGACCCGATTCACGATGAAGACCAAACAAGGAACGAAACTTGTTGACGTGAAATACCCGAAAGGGCACAAAATCACGGCCGCCGGTTTCGACGAACCGGTGATGGTTTACGATGGCCAGATCGTGCTCTTCGGAACGATGGACATCCCCGAATCGGCCGCCGGTAAAGTCGAAGAGTTTGAATTGCTCGTCCGCTATCAAGCTTGCAGCGAATCGCGGTGTGAGCCACCAAAAACATTAACGCTCAGCGGCAAAGTCGAGATCGCCCCTGTCGGTGAAAAGGTGAAGGCAGTCAACGACAAACTCTTCAACCCGCCGAAACCAGCGTCGAAAAAGAACTGACTCGCTGGACTGAGGCATTGGGTTATTGACGATCTCAGAAAATTTCTCAAATTTTCATTCACAAATTGCGGGTGAGTGTCGTATCCTCCCACGCAATGCCTTCTCACCCACTCCGATCTCTGAGCCTTCCGCGAGCCATCGTGACGATCACGTTGGTTGCCGCTTGTTGGACTTTGACGGAACAACGGTGTGAGGCAAGTTGCGGTGACTACTTGGTGCATCACGATTCTTCCGGATCGCACGCAGGGAAAAGTTTGCTCGGTAAAACCGATTTGCCGACCAACCAATCTACTCCCGCCTGCCCGTGTCAGGGACCGGGATGTTCCCGCCGCTCAGAGGCTCCTGCGATTCCAGCGCCTGTTTCTCCGGAGATTCCGGCGGAATGGGCCTGCTTCATCGAACAGATTCGCGACCGTGACACTGCGTCACACGGTTGGTCGTTGGAGTCTGAATTGCTGCCGGTTCGCAGCAGTGGTCGTCGTTTGGAACGACCGCCGCAAGCTTGCGTGTAACTGACGAAAGCCCATTGCGCAAAGACGCTCGTTGCTACGAGATCGACTCTGTGTCGTTCTGTGTCGGCACGAAATCATGCGTCAGATTCGGCATCCCAATTCATGAGCCGGACATCGTTGTTCGGGCCACTGATTGTGGACTAGCCGGGTTATCGCGACGAACAGAAATGTTCGTTCTCTGGAAGGCGCGATCGGCTTTCGTGTCGGTGATGTTGCTCGTGCCTTTCGTCGTGCGCCCGCTGGGTCTTTCCCACGAGAGGCCACGTTTTGTGGCCTTCATACATCGTTCTAATCATATTTTTCGGAGAGGTGTTATGTCTCGTTCTCTTCTTTCCGCTCGTCGTGGTTTCACATTGATCGAACTTCTGGTCGTCATCGCGATCATCGCCATCTTGATTGCGCTTTTGTTACCAGCCGTGCAGCAAGCACGCGAGGCGGCTCGCCGCTCGCAGTGTAGAAACAATATGAAGCAGTTGGGGTTGGCACTGCACAACTACCATGACAATGCCAAAGTCTTACCTTGGGCCTCCGGTGGAAACGGATTTTCGACCCATGCACGAATCCTTCCAGACATGGATCAGGCCCCGTTATACAAAACACTCAATTTCTCGCTTAATGTTTCTTCAAGTACTATCCCCACTGATCCTGGCAACGCGGCCGCGTGGGTCAAGACTCTTCCGGCATTCCGCTGCCCCTCGGACGAAGACAATCTACCCGGCGAAAGTGTGCGTGGTGGCCGGAACAACTACTGGGTGAACCAAGGCACCGGCGTCCTGAATTCCAATCCGGGTTTGACTGTCGGAAGTACCAATTACGGGATGCCGATGCCGAACGGAGTCTTTTACCAGGTCAGCAAAACGAGCCTCACTGATATTAAAGATGGCACCGCGAACACCGTCGCGATGTCTGAAAAGAGGTTGGGCGACGGCAGCGACGCAATCAGCACACCAGAAACCGACAGTTATCGGCCGGGCACATACCCCAGCAACGCGGATGAAGCGTTCCAATTCTGCGAGGCGGCCAACGTGAACGACCTGACCCAGCAGGGAAAATCGTTCAATGGAGTTTCTTGGTTGGCGGGCTCGAATGAATCGACATTTTACTTCCATTCGATCCCGCCCAACAGACGCGGGTGTATGTTTCCGCCGAGCCGCATGGCATCGACGGCCAACAGTCGCCACGTGGGTGGCGTCCATTCCCTGATGTGCGATGGCGCGGTGCGATTCATCAATTCGAACATCAATCTTGCAACCTGGCGAGCTATCGGCACGCGAAGCAGCCGAGAGGTTCCCGGCGAGTTCTAGCGAGGTGCTCCAGATCGCCGGCACTCTATCGAGTGCCGGCGGCTTCGCACTCCGAAGGTACGCACGTCCGAGTGTGCATCGTGCGGTCTGCTTCGCGTTGGCGTGAGGTTCCACGTCTACTTTTGAGTCCCCTTCATTGTGAGGTTCTCCCAGATGGCAATTCGTTCGATGAAAACGTGGCCGTGTCGGCTGCTGATGTTGGCTCTGCTGTGCGTGGCGTCAGTTGGCTGCGGTGGTGGATCACGCGGTCAGCCCGTCAATCCCGCGACGGCAAAGGACGCCTGTAGGACGTTCCTTCAGGCATGGCAGGATGGCAAGAAGGCCGAAGACCTCAAACCGGGCATCGTTGGGGCTGACAGAGAATGGAGTGCCGGAGTGAAGCTCGTTGCTTTTGAGATTCTGTCCGACGAAGCCAACCAAGGAACCCGGCTGAGCATGTCGGTGAAGCTGACGCTGAAAGACGACAAAGGCTCCGAGTCGAAATCCACGGTGAATTATGCCGTGAGCACCGCCCCGGTGGTCACGGTGCTTCGCGATGAAGATTAAGCGACATCCACCATTGTTCCTTAGGAGATTCCCCATGCGATTTACGACAACCGTTCTACTTGGCGTCGCGGTGTCATCCGCGGCGCTGGCCGTCGCGGCGGATTCGGTGAATGCGCCGCTCCCTGTGCCACTGACTCGGCCGGTGATGAAGCAAGCGTTGGAGGACATGAAGGGACGCAAGGAGCGCATCCCTCTGCCGGAATTGACTGAGGCCGACAAGGAAAAACTCGGCGAGCGGTCCACGAGCTACGAGAGTCGGCTGCGATATCACTACATGCCGTATTACGAAGGGCAAGGATCAGGAGGCCCCAGTCGCGGGACTGGAACCGTTGGCAGTGGATTCGGCCGCAGTAGCGATCCCGATATGGGCCTGGACTATGCCTTCACGGTGGAGTTGTTCTGGCTCGTTTCACGAACCAACAACTGCCTGTATTGACTGGGTCATCAAGAATCGAAGCTCGCGGTCGCGGGCTTAAGCGAAGATCAGATCGCGGCTCTGGATGGTGATTGGACAGAACACACACCGGCTCAGCGAGCGGCCTACGCCTTCACTCGCAAGCTGACCTACGAACCGCATCGCCTCGGCGACGCGGACATCGTCGATCTCCGCAAGCATTACACCGACAAGCAAATTCTGGGGATCATCCTGTCCGTCGCCGGCTACAACTCGACGAACCGCTGGAAAGAGGGAGCGGGTATTCCGCAGTCCTCCGGCGGCGGCAACTTCGGCACTCGACGGCCCGAAGGTGCCAACGCTGGGGCCGAGAAGGTCGCTGAGAAACCCGCAGAAAAAACTGAGCGTCCGGTCGAAAGGTCTCACCACTACCTGACACCCACGTCGCCGAAATTTCAGAACGTGATCACCAAGGTCGTGCCGTTGATGATCGACGAGAAAACCGGTACGCCGTCCACGCAGACTGTCTTCCACCGTGCTCCGCTGGAATCGCGAGCGGATGCCGAGAAAGCGTTAGCCACCGCACGCACGCGAACGTCGCGTCTGCCAGTGGTCGATGAAGCCAAGGCGCGAGAACTCGCTCCCGAAGGTTTCCCCGAAGGATCGTTGCCGCAGTGGGTGCGGTTACTGGCCACGTTTCCGACGAGCGGCAAGGGCCGTATCGCCAGCATTCATTCCGCTGAAACTCGCGGCGATCTCAAGCCGCTGTTGAAAGCGCAAGTGAGCTGGATCGTCGCTCGCCAAGACCGAGCGTGGTACGCGCTTGGACAAGCCCAGCGACGTCTTCACGAGCTGGGTTGGTCTGACGACCAAATCTTCAAGCTCGACGGCGACTGGTCGGAGTTTACTCCGGTCGAGCGTGCTCAGTTCCGGTTGGCTCGGCAGTTGGCCGCGTCTCCGATCATGCTCACCGACGCCGAAGCGACTGATGCCGTGAAGCTGGTGGGGCCGCGCGATGTCGTGCAACTCATCA
>JANNDA010001135.1:0-7031 GCA_031387195.1 Planctomyces sp.
CCGCAAAGGCGCGAAGTACGCAAAGAACTAAACCAGCACTCCAACGCAAACATCAATCTGACTTTCGAAAACTCCGACGCCAAATCGTCATCATCAACAGCAGAACGGACAGCAGCGCGATCCACGTCCAATACTTTGGGCCAAACACGACCGTGCCGTTGAGCATCATCACGGCCCAAATCAGTTGTCGGGTGAGTCCCAACAGGCGCGGCGACGTCGATCGAAACACGCACACGCCATCGACCAGCCAGAGCGCGGTGAATGCGAAGTTCACGAAGACCGATGAGGGGAGTTCAACACCCATCACTTGCCGAGTCACCTGCGCCGTGTGCCGCATCGCGTTGTCGAGGCTCCAGCAGTGAGCGATCCCCATCGCGCAGGCAACGTGCGTTGCACATGCCACCGCGCCGACGAGCCAAGTCCAACGGATCAACCAGTCTCTCGACGCGAACGATCGGCCTGAAGTTTCGACGAAGACACGCAACAGCCACGCTGCCACCG
Source organism: Planctomyces sp. (assembly GCA_031387195.1). Lineage (GTDB taxonomy): Bacteria > Planctomycetota > Planctomycetia > Planctomycetales > Planctomycetaceae > SXKJ01. The sequence continues at coordinate 502 of JANNDA010001135.1, forward strand.
CTAGCCAGATCGTCAACCGAATCGCCCAGTCGTTCATGAATGCCCCGCCGAAAATCTACGTAGCCGTCACGCTCCGAGGTTGTGAATTTTTCGTGGGATAGGCTTCCAGCCTGTCACCTTCAAAGCGGTTCCGACAAGCTGGAAGCTTATCCCACGTAATTCTTCACAGGCTCTCCGCGTGACGAGCCGGTCGCTTCACAGAGCGTCGGTGAGCCATCGGCTCGTCACGCGGAGCGTGACGGCTACGTACTTGCGGCACCAAAGTTACAATCCCGCCACAACGACCACGAGCTTGAGACGCGGCTTCGTCTGGCATTGCGAACTCAATTCAAGCCGCCTCAACCAGAAAGACGACCCACGATGGACTGGCAACTGCTCGACATGGACCGAGAGATCTGGGACCGGGAATTGGCGTCGTTCGTGCCCCCGCGAGTCTTTGACGGACACCTGCATTTGTACGAAGCGAGTCACTTTGAAGAGACAGTCCCCGCTCTGTGTGTATCCGGGCCGGACCCGGTCGGTTGGGTGGAGTTTCAAAAGCGCATCGCCGAGATCATGCCCGATCGCGATGTCGGCGGGCTGGCCTTCGGATTTCCGGCAGTCGGCGTCAACTTCGAGACCGCGAACGCGTTCTTGGCGCGCGAGGCACAGCGGCCCGGAGTCTTCGCTCAAATGCTGATTCATCCGGCGATGGACCCGGAATTCATTCGCGAGACGTGCCTGCGAGACGGCTTCGTGGGACTCAAACCGTATCACCTCTTCGCGTCCGAGAAGCCAACGTTTCAAGCGAGCATCCCCAGTTACCTGCCGGAGTCGCAGATGCAGATCGCTCACGAACTCGGCCTGTCGATCACGTTGCACATCGTGCGTGCCACCGCGCTGGCTGATCCGTCGAACCAAGAAGTGCTGCGGCGATACTCGCAGAAGTATCCCAACGCGCGGCTGATTCTGGCTCACGCGGCCCGCGGCTTTAATCCACATCACACGATCGTCGGCATCGAATCGTTACGCGGCTTGAACAACGTCTGGTTCGATACCTCCGCCATCACCGATGCCGGAGCCTATGAAGCGATCGTCCGCGTCATGGGGCACGAGCGATTGTTGTACGGCTCCGATTTCCCGGTCTCACACTTTCGCGGCCGCTGTGTCGGACTCGGTGACAGCTTTCTCTGGCTCTCGCCAGAGAACACGAAGCTCGACGCGGCTTATGCGAACGTGCAGTTCGCACTCGTCGGCTTGGAATCGCTCCGCACGCTGAAGGTCGCCGCGTTAGGACTGGGACTGAGCGATACGCAAGTCGAAGACATCTTCTTCGGCAACGGCGTGAGGCTGTTTGAACCCCGCTAAAGCCGGGCCGTCAGCCAAGTAACCCGAAGCGTCAGCGAGGGCGAACGCTTCACGACGCGATGAATTCGGAGTCCTGTGCAGCGTCCGCCCTCGCTGATGCTTTGGGTTACAGAGCGCGGCGAGCGTTGCTCGCCGGGTCCGCTCTTGGCGAGAGCGGACTACACTGAGCGGCCACACTTTGAATCTACCTCGCTGACGGCATACGCTCCCACGCCGATTCGTTGGTCCACAAACTTCGCGTGAGGTGTTTCCATGAAACGCAGCCCGACTCTTTGCGTCGCCTTCACTGTGATCACCGCGTTCCTCGCCGCTCATTCCGTCGCCGAAGACTGGCCGCAGTTTCGTGGCATCAATGCGAGCGGCGTCTCCGCTTCGAACAAGCCGCTACCGACGGAGTTCTCGTTGACCGACAAGCTCAAGTGGTCGGTGAAGTTGGGTGACGGCATCGGCTGTCCGATCGTGGCGGGAGGAAAAGTGTTCGTCACGGGGATGACCGGCGAGCGAACGTTTTCCGCCTTCGCCTTCGAGGCGGCCACCGGGAAGAAACTCTGGCAGCGCGACTTCGAGACCGGCAAGCTGCCGCGGATCACGCCGCCGAACAGTCATGCCTCAAGCACACCCGCCAGCGACGGCCAACACGTCTATGTTTACTTCAGCACGTTGGGGCTCGTCGCTTTGGACGGGGCTTCCGGCGAGCAATCTTGGCAACGCTCGCTGCCGTCGCCGAGCTATCTGATGGACTGGGGAGCCGCCTCGTCACCGATCGTGCATAACGGCACGGTCTACTTCAATCAGGACGACGACCTCGCCCCCGCGCTGTTCGCGATCGACGCGAAGTCCGGCGCGATCAAGTGGAAGACCGAACGGCCCGACATGCTCGCGGGCTACGCGGTCCCGGTGATTTGTGAGGCGAACGGCCAGACCGATGTCATCGTCTCCGGCAGCGGGTTCCTCAAAGGCTACGCCCCGTCAACCGGCACCGAACGCTGGAGCTGTAATTCAACGCTCCGCACGATGATGACTTCGCCCATCGTTCGCGACGGCGTGATCTATCTCTCGTCGCAGAGTTACGGCGATGAGAAGCGGACGCTCAAGTTCGCGCTGCTGGAATGGCTCGACACCAATCAAGACGGCTTGCTCGCCCGCGCGGAAATACCCAAGGAGTTTTGGTCGCGCTTCGATCAATCCGATAAGAACAAAGACGGAGTCATTCGCGACGAGGAACTCGACACCGCGTTCCAATCGGCCAACAACCAAGCTGGCGGTGGCAACACCATTCAAGCCATACGCGGTGGCGGCACTGGCGACGTCACGAAGACGCACGTTTTGTGGAACATCAAAAACAAATCGCCGTCCAATTTGGTCTCACCGGTCGTCGTCGGCGAGCAGCTTTTCATCGTCAAGAAAGGTGGCCTGTCGAGTTCCTTCGACTCGGCCACCGGCAAGACGCATTGGGAGTTGAACCGCATCCGCAACATCGGCGACTACTACGCCTCGCCTGTCGCCGGAGACGGCAAAATTTACGTCGCGGGCGAGAACGGTTTCATCGTCGTCTTGGAGCAAGGCCCGAAGCTGAAGATCCTCGCGACCAACGACGTCGGCGAATCGTGCATCGCCACGCCAGCGATCGCCGACGGACGAATCTTCATCCGTGGCCGCGAGAGTTTGTTTTGTTTCGGCGACTGAACAGCGTTAGGATTCGCTTCACAAAGTTGAGAGGGCATTGCGATGTCAGAAACGATTCCACTGGACGTCTTCAGTAACGTCCTCGATCCCTTCACGGAGTGTTTGACGCCGGAAGCAGCGAGACGCATCTCCCGGTTTCAAGCGACTCCAGCGGTTCAGTCTCACGTCGATGACCTGGCAGACAAAGCCGACGAGGGTCGCCTCACCGTCGCCGAGCAAGCCGAGTACGACCGCTACCGCTCGGTCTTTCACTTCGTCACGATCTTGCAATCGAAAGCGCGCGCGTACCTGAAACGAAACCCGGCGGAATGATGAACGCGGCCCTCCGTGAATTTGTTCGACAACGGGCAGGTGACCGATGCGAGTACTGCTTGCTGCCTCAAGCCGCCGCTCCATTCTTCGCCTTTCACACGGAACACATTCGAGCCCAACAGCACGGAGGCCAAGACGTCGAGTTAAATCTTGCACTGGCCTGCCCAGACTGTAACGCCTTCAAGGGACCGAACCTGACCAGCGTAGATTCGCACACGGATGTCGTCGTTTTGTTGTTCAATCCTCGCAATCAAGACTGGGACGATCATTTTGTCCGGCAAGATGCTTTGATTTGGGGAGTCACTCCGACGGGTCGAGCGACCGTCGATCTGTTGAGTTTCAATGAAGTAGAACGAGTCGAAATGCGGGCGGAATTGCTCGCAAATGGCGAATGGCCGTGACAAGTGGTTGCTTGAATTGGAGACCATCGACGCGCCATGACGCAGCTCATTTTCGTCTGCCGCTCAATAAGTCGCGGTGGCTCATCGACAATTTCGCCGTACCGTTGAAACTGGAACCCTGCTACGAAAAAACCTGCCGCATTCTGCGAAACCCATGAGGTCGCCCCATGAAGTCTATGGTTGCCAGTTTCATCGTGTTGTTGCTGAGCGTCCCCGCATTCGCCGGCCCGCGTGTGGAGATCGTCATCGGCGAGAAGCCCCCGGCATTGGAACGGCTTGCGGCGGATGAGTTGGCGAATCAACTCCAGCGAGTCTACGAAGCCGACGTGAAGATCAGCTCCACCGCGCCGGCCGATGCCCCGCACGTCATCTTTGTCGGCAGCCCCGACACGAATGCCAACATGAAATCGTTGGCCGCGTCCTGGCCGAGCGGCGACAAAATGTTGACCGACCAAGGGCACTTGCTGCGCAGTGTGACTCACAACAACAAACCCGCGCTGCTGATCGGCGGTGGCAGTCCGGTCGCGACTTATTGGGCCGTGGCCGAGTTTGGACATCGGCTCGGCCTTCGGTCGCTGCTGTTTGGCGATCTCGATCCGATCAGTCCGCCGGAGTTCAAGCTCGATGGCATTGATGTTGTGCTGGAACCGCAGCAGCGAGAGCGTGAGTGGCACTTCCGCAATCAGGGGCCGATGGATTCCGGATCGTGGAGCTTGGACGAGCATCGCCGCGTGATTCAGCAACTCGCGAAGCTGAAGTTCAATCGAATCAGCATCAATGTGCGGGCCTCGCAGCCGTTCGTGCATTTCGAATTTCAGGGAATCGAACGGCGGACGGGCGAACTTTGGGGCTTCAGGAATCACGAGTATCCGGTGTCGGGTGACACGTCGGCCCGAAAAGTTTTCGGCGGGGCCAAATTGTTTGAGAACCCGAGTTTCACCGGGGCGAAGAACTACGAAGAACGGATCGTGGCGGGCAAGAAGCATCTGACGGGAATCGTGGATGCTGCGCAGGCGGTGGGGATAACGATTCGGTTGCAGCTTCACCCCGATTGGTTTCCTGGGGATTTCAAAGACCTTGTGAAGGAACCGAAGGGGATGCAAGGCCGTGAGGGTCCGTACGTCGCCGCCGATGAGTCGGTTTTCTTTCGTAATGACAAGATGTTGAAGTTGGCAACAACACAAATGCGTGCGTATCTCGCCGCTTATCCGGCGATTGATGGCATTGATCTGGATTTTCGCGCGGCGAAAGTCTCCCAAAAACAGTTTCGAGGTGTCTTTCCCGGTCAAAATTTTTGGCGGCGTGCGGATGGCCGATCCATGGACGTGCGGGTTCGGACCAAGGAATTTCCCGCGAGAACCTACACGGCGTTGGATCAACTTGGTCAGCCACTGGATTTCCAAGTGGCTCAGCCCATGATTCTGCTGACCGAAGAGGAAGAGTTCGTTCCGAGTAGTCACGTCGAATTCCCCGAAAAGTTCGAGGCGGCGCGGCAGCGAAGCTCGAACAACTACCTGGTCGATCCGGAGGGGATCAGTGACCTTGACCTTCCCGTCTATTGGCTCAGCCGCAACAGCTTTGGAGCGAAGCTGACGTTCGAGCAAACGTGTCGCGAGGTGCTCGATCCCACCTGCGGCGAAGGAATTGCCGACCGCGTGCTCGCGGCGTTCCAACGAAACCATCAAGCCCAGCGACTCATGCAGACCTTGCCCTTCGGTGGGGGATCGGCAGGACCGCTGAACTTGCAGCAGATCGAACGAGTCGTCAGTGAGAATGCGGTGAATCTCACTGCGGCAACGGACGAGTACCTCAACGCGATGAATGAGATGTACCGAGCCAACACGCGGGCGCGCGAAGGAGGCCGGGCCTTCACGTTGTATTGGGCGCGGCGCTTTGAATTCGCCTTCGAGTATCTGAACTTCGCCCAAGCCGTCCAGAAAGCGAGCACCGCCGAAATGGTGAAAGACACCGCGACTCAGATTGCGGAGTTGGAGAAGGGAGTCGAGTCGCTCAACAACGGACTCAACGCGCTGGCCGCAGTCGCTCGCAGCAACAGCGATCGCGGCTTGATCGCTGTGCTCAACAAGCACGCCTATCGTCCGCTCAAGAAGAAACTGGCCGAAGCGGAAGAGGCGGCAAAGTGAAACCTGGAGTGCGGCGGCTCGACGCAGCCCTCCTTTCAATTGAAATGGCGACACTCAAAGTTCCAAAACCGACAACCCGCTGACCAATTGCCACTTAATTGCCTCTTAATGGCCGATCAACGTCGTCATTCCAAATGATTGGAGGGCGGGGTCGAGCCCCCGCACTCCAAGGTGAAGACATGTCCGAACCACTCGTGTATCTCAACGGCAACTTGATTCCCGCCTCGCAGGCGAGTTTGAAAATTTATGACGCCGGGGTCGTGCTCGGTGCGACCGTGACGGAGATGACGCGGACGTTTCGGCATCAGCCTTATCGTGCCGAGGATCATGTGGCTCGGCTGTATCGCTCGCTGAAGTATTCCGGCATCGCAGTGCCATTGTCGCAGGAGGAGATGCTGGCGCGAACCAACGAGCTTGCCGAAGCCAACTGCAAGCTGCTGCGGCCCAACGAAGACATGGGGATTGTGCATTTCGTCACACCGGGTGAGAACGCGCTTTACGCTGGCAGCGTCGCCAAAATTACGATCGACACTTTGCAAGTCATCGACGGATCGCTTCCCAAGCGTGCTCTCGACCTCGTTTTCGATTGGGCGTCTGCTCACCAAATGGAGTTGCGCGCAGCGTTCGATCGTGCAGCGGC
>JANNDA010001234.1:0-3145 GCA_031387195.1 Planctomyces sp.
ATACAAGCCCGACGCGCCAGCGAGTGGATCGGGCGGTGATTGGTTCACTCGCTGGCGCGTCGGGCTTGTAACTACATCAGCCGCGGGGCGCTAGCCCACGGTTCAGCGAAATCTTCCGCGATCGGAGGTTGCCATGTATCGCGTCACACGGATTCTGATCCCCTGCGACTTTGGACCATCGGGCGAAGCCGCCCTCCGCCATGCTTGCGATTTGGCAACGACGTCTGATGCGGAGTTGCATTTGCTGCACGTTGTGAGTGAGTCGCCAGTTTTTCTCGGCCGATCCGAACCCGAAGCGGAGCGGTTGCGTGCGGCTCGCGAAGAACTCGATCGCTTGCTTGCCCCGCACATTTTCGTGAATCGACCGGTGCTGCGAGATGTCGTCGTCGGCACGCCGTTTCGTGAAATCTGCCGCTACGCTCAGCGACACGACGTCGATTTGATCGTGATGGGAACAAATAGCCGAACCGGATTGGCACACCTCACGATGGGGAGTGTCGCCGAGAAAGTGCTGCGTGCGGCACCATGCCCCGTCATGATCGTCCCTGTTGGCAAACCGATCGTTGAGTTCGTACGGCAAGGCAACAGACTACTCAAGGAGCAATACGGCGCTGCGTTGCCCGGCGAATTTGATGCGACACGAGCAGCGCTCAAAAGTGTGCTGCTGCAACGACTGGAAATCTCCGATCAGACGGCTGAGCAAATTCTGGAACGGCTGGTCGCGGACGGGATGCTCGCGTGGGAAGAGTCTCCGCAGACCGACAAATCTCAGCCGCAGATGGGAAGCTGGCAGATCGGCAAGTCGCCTGCTGCCGAGAAACCAGCGATCGCTGAACCGCCCGTGACGATCGTGGAGAATGCACCCGCGTTCGATTTGGTGCAGCGCGCCGTCACGTTGCGGGCCACCGACGTTCATATTGATCCGGCCGGTGCCGAATACTCAGTGCGATTCCGAATTGACGGCCGACTGGAACGATATTGTGGACTCGATCCGGATGTGGCCGGGCATTTGATCCAACAGTTTAAGACGGCCGCGCGAATCGACATCGCCGCACCGTTTCAACCGAAAGAAGGTCGGCTGCACATGCCGGCGACGCTCGCCAATTTGGATGTCCGCATCACGACGTCACCGGTGGCCAATGGCGAGGCAGTCGCCTTGCGAATCACGATCAAGTCTTTCGTCATCTGAATCAGTTGGGCTTGTCCGAGCGATCGCTGTCGGCTGTGGACCGGCTGCTGCGGCGCGGCGAAGGAATTGTGCTGGTGACCGGCCCCACGGGTTCTGGCAAGACATCGACGGTTTATTCGATGCTCGAAACATTGGGGAACGGATCGCGGAACATCGTCTCCATCGAAGATCCCGTCGAATTCGCCGTCCCCTTCGCGCGACAAATCGAAGTCCACGAGCGACACGGAGTGACCATGACCAGCGGCCTGCGGACGCTGTTGCGGATGGACCCGGACGTCATCTTCCTGGGCGAGATTCGCGACGCTGAAGCCGCCGAGATCGCCATGCGAGCGGCCAGTTCCGGCAAATACGTCATCAGCACAGTTCACTCGCGCGATGTGCCGTCCACGGTCACGGCGCTGCGCGATCTGCACATCGACAACCGCTCGCTCGCCGCCAACCTGACCGGCATCCTCAGTCAACGGATCATTCGTCGGCTCTGCCTGAAGTGCCGGCGTTCGGAACCGCCGAATGACGAACAACGACGGCTGTTCGAGCAGCACGACATACCGCCTCCGCAGGAGCTATTTCATCCCACAGGTTGCCCGGACTGCCGCGGGAAAGGCTATCGCGGACGCATCGGGGTGTTCGAGGTCGTCGTGGCGGAAGACGACATCACGAATCTGATCGCGAGTGGTTCCACCGAGCACGAACTTCGGCAACTGATCCGCCAATCCGGCACGCCCGACCTGACCTCGGATGCGCTGACCAAGGTTCGCGACGGCATCACCGATTTGAGCGAAGCCCTGGAAATGCGATGGGCGTGATCCCTCATCAGACCTAACTTCAACTGCGAGCGTGATGATGGCTGGCGAGCTCAAACTCAACAAACCGTGGCTGGTGTGCGGTGGCTGCGCGAACGCTACGATGACTTGCAGCACATCCTCGTGCCAAATTCGATCGGAGCGCATGCGCCGATTGCTCAAGTCGCCTAGCTGATCGACAGCATCATCAACCGGCGTCTGAAAAGTCTGACGCGATCCTGGCAGCCGCTTGTCGCGCGTTCGATAAGCGATGTGTTTCGCACGGCCCAGCGATGCGCGGCAATCCAGACAATGTCCGCGGGATCATGGCCAACCGGGATCGCTGCCGCGCGCTCGTCGAGTCAAGCCTGATGCCGGTGACTGCTCTGGTGCCGAAACTCGGCTATCACGAGGCCGCCGCGATCGCCGAAGAAGCGCGGCGGACCGGCAAGACTGTTCGAGAGATCGTGTTGGCAAAGAATCTGATCTCAGCGAACGAACTGGACGCGCTTTTGGATTTGACGGGGATGACCAGGCCGGTCATCCGGGAAGAGGCTGGCAATGTCAGCCGTCGGCCCGATCATTCCGCTCGATGACTCGATCACTTCCAAACGCGAAATCATCACTGATGTATCTTCTCCCGTTCCAAACGGTATGATGCTCGCCGTTGCGGAGCCTGAGTGAGTCTGGAATTGGTTCCGTCAACTTGCTGAATTGAATTTCGGATGACTACTTAAATGGCACCCCGGCCGTGCCGGGGGGCTGGTTGAAGAGTAAGCCGACGTGGTTGGATCCCTCAGGGGGTTCGGCCACGTCGGCTTTTTTTATTGCTCTCAAGGAATGAATCCGGTCGCGAGTGTCACGACCGGCTGCTCGAAACTGATTGCGAAAAGGAGACATCAAATGCTTTGGACAATTTTCATGGTGCTGATGATTCTGTGGCTGCTTGGATTGGTCACTGCCTACACGCTCGGTGGCTTCATCCATGTGCTGCTCATTATTGCCATCGTCACGGTGCTGATCCGAGTCATTCAGGGCCGGGCACCCGCCTAACCCAGTTGATTCACAGGAATTCCGAGCCGCGACCGTGAGGGAGTGGTCACGGCAGGACTGACCGCTCCCTCACCGGCTTGTCGAATTTCTAAGTTGTATTCGAGTGGCGTTTGGAATTCCC
>JANNDA010001257.1:0-3035 GCA_031387195.1 Planctomyces sp.
GCGGCAACCGAAGCTGCAGTTTCATTTCGAGAAATCTTTCATCCACGCTATTTGCGGCCAGTTGCCGGACGGCGTGTTGTTCTGCGACTGACCGGGGGTGCTGCGGCCCAACTCGATGTAGGAACGCATGAGCCGGCCGAGTTGCTGGACAATTTCGGGATGTGCGGTAGCCAGGTTGGTTTTCTCCGATGGATCGGCGGCGAGATCGAACAGTTGGAAGGGCGGCAGGCCCTCACAGTCCTTGCCCGGTTTGGGAAAGCTCCAACCGCCGGAGCCGGGACAGAAACAGAGTTTCCATTTGCCCTCGCGAATGGCGAATGAGCCGTTGATCGAGTGGCTGACGAGCGTCTGACGCGACGGCTTGTCGGTTTGGCCGAGCAGTGTTGGCAGAAAGCTGACGCTGTCTTCGGCGGCGTTCGCAGGAAGTTTGTCACTGACGATTTCCGCAGCAGTCGCCATGAAGTCGGTGAGGCAGACGAGTTGATCGGTCGTCGAATTGGGTTTGATTCGGCCGGGCCAGCGGACAAGAAACGGGACTCGATGTCCGCCTTCGTAGATGTCTGCTTTGTGGCCTCGAAAGAGGTGGCTGGGGTTGTGACCTTTCGCGAGCAGTTCCTCGAACTTCGCTTCGGGCGAGCAGCCGTTGTCGCTGGTGAAAATGACCAGCGTGTTCTCGGTGAGACCGTTGTGATCGAGCGTATCCAGCAATTGACCGAGACACGCATCTTGCTGCATGACGAAGTCGGCATACGGATTCAGGCCGCTCTTGCCTTGCCAGTCGGCGGTCGGCAACACGGGTGTGTGTGGCGAGGCGAACGGCAAATAAAGGAAGAACGGTTTTCCCTGTTTGGCATCGGCGGCGCGACGTTCGATGATGGAAACGGCTCGCTTGGTGAGGTCCGGCAGAACGTTGGCCGCATCGAAGCCGGGAGCGGTCGGACCCAATCGGGTGTTGCGTCCCTTGCGACCGAGCATCATGGCGAACTCACGGTCCTCCGTCGGCAACGCGGTGACGCGATCGTTTTCGATGTACGTGTACGGCACCATGTCGAGCGACGCGCTGATGCCGAAGTACTCATCGAAGCCGACGCTGTTGGGCCCGTTCTTGATCGGCTGCGAGTAATCGACATTGCGATTCTGATTCAGCGGTTCGATACCGAGTTCGGTGACCGGCTTCCCTTCAAGGCGAACCCAGTCCATGCCCAGATGCCACTTGCCGACACACGCCGTGTGATAGCCGTGGTCCTTCAGTAGCGACGCGACAGTCATGCGACCGGGTTCGATCAGTCGCGGGCTCAGTCCACCCAGCACATGGCTTTGCAACTTCGATCGCCAGTTGTAGCGACCGGTCATCAGCCCATAACGCGTCGGCGTACAGACTGCCGAGCTGGAATGCGCATCGGTGAAGATCATTCCCTCGCGAGCCAAGCGGTCGATGTTCGGCGTGGCAATCTTTCCGTGGGGGTTCAGGCAACGGACATCGCCATAGCCGAGATCGTCACACAACACGACGAGAATGTTCGGACGCGGAGTCTCGGCAGCCGCGATCGTGTCGTCATGCGGGTTTAAGGATGCGAGCAAGAAGGCCGTGAGAACGCAGTAGGCGAAGCGATGAGAAATAGGCATGGCTTGATTCGAGTCTAAGAAAGGTTCATTGTTGATTTGAGCGATACTTCTTGCAGGGTGAATATAGAACGGTAATTCATGCAACACGATCGACGCGGATTTCTGGAAGCGATGATTGGCGACGGGCGGTCGTTGATCGCCTTGTCCGGAGTCTGTCTGGGGCTGGCCGGGATGTTCGCGATCTTCCAATCGTTGACGGGGCATTTCATGCCGCACGACACGGCCTATCTGCGGATGCGGCCGGAAGAGCTGTGCGGAATCAATGAGTGCCGGATCGTGCATTTCATGATTCACGACCGCGTGAGTTTCGGCGGCGCGTTGATTGCCATCAGCGTGTTGTATCTGTGGCTGGCGGAGTTTCCGTTGCGAGACGGCGAGGCGTGGAGTTGGTGGACGCTGGCGGTGAGTGGGTTCGCCGGCTTTGGCAGTTTTCTGACCTACTTAGGTTACGGCTATCTGGATACCTGGCACGGTGCGGCCACGCTGGTCTTGCTGCCGTGCTTCGTCGGGGGCCTCTGGTTGCAGCGTCATCACGCAACGTCTCGCGAGCAAAGTCAGGTGTCATGGCGGTCTTTGGTATTCCCGAATGAAGTAACCGATTGGCGATCGCGAGCGGGGATCGGTCGTGCGTGCCTGTTGGTTTCGGCATGCGGGATGATCGGTGCGGGATTCACGATTCAATTCATCGGCATGACGAGCGTGTTCGTGCCGACGGATCTGGCCTTCATGGGGATCAGCCGAGTACAGCTTGATGCCATTAATCCTCGATTGATCCCGTTGATCGCTCACGATCGAGCGGGGTTTGGTGGTGCGGTGGCGACTGCGGGTTTGCTGACTCTGGCGAGTGTCTGGTACGGCAGACCTGCGCGCGGTCTGTGGCAGATGCTGTTGATTGGCGGCATCGCTGGCTGGAGCACGTCGGTCACGGTGCATCCCGCAATCGGTTACACGGACACGCTGCATCTCGCTCCGGCCGTGATGGGAGCGAGCCTGTACTTCGTCGGGCTGTTTCTTGTCCGTCGAACGATGTGTGGTGAGAAACGTTTCCAGCGCGCCGGGCTGCGTCAGCCCCCGGACAATGCAGAACGCGAATGAGTCGGGGGCTAACCGAAATTATTCATGGCCAAGATAATTTGTTGACACAAGTCGTTTAACCCCATTTTCCGCACCCCATCCTACGCTTCAAGCGATCGGGCGTCGTCGGCAAGTTGTTCGGCGTCAGTCTGGCGGTCGCGGGAGCAAGCGAAGCAGGGTTTCGGCAGGTGTCGATAGTTCGAGTTGGCGGAGAATTTCCGATTGACGAGACGTGAGTCGCGTGGGGCTGATCGTGCGGCCCTGGCCGTGACGGTCGATCAAGAGCGTGTAGTTTTGGAACGCGCTCAGCAGCGTCTTGGTGGTGATCCGCTGCT
>JANNDA010001263.1:0-1909 GCA_031387195.1 Planctomyces sp.
CAATTCACTCCCGACTTGATGCCCAGCGACATCACCGGCACCGAGATCATTCAAGAGCATCTCGAAACGAAGCAGCGGGCCTACAAGTTTTTGCCCGGCCCGTTATTCGCCAACATGTTGCTCGCGGACGAAATCAATCGCACGCCGCCGAAGACTCAAGCCGCGCTGCTGGAAGCCATGCAGGAACGGCAAGTCACCGTGGGCCAAACGCGGCACATTCTCGCCGACCCGTTCTTCGTACTCGCCACGCAAAATCCGATCGAACAAGAAGGAACGTACGCTTTGCCGGAAGCTCAGCAAGACCGCTTCATGTTCAAAGTGCATGTCGGTTATCCCAGCTTCTCTGAGGAAAAGCAGATCGCGAAGCAAACCACGAGCCTGCACAACGACACCGTCGAAGCGGTCCTCTCCGACGATGAGATCATCGAACTGCAACGGATTGTGCGACAAGTTCCCGTCACCGATCACGTCGTCGAATACGCACTCGCTCTGACTCGTCAAACCCGAGTGCGACAAAACGGCACCCCCGACTTCATCAACGAATGGCTGAGCTGGGGTGCTGGCCCACGCGCCGTGCAGTACTTGCTACTCGGCGGCAAAGCCCGAGCGTTGCTGCAAGGCCGCCTGCACGTCAGCACCGACGACATCCAAGCGATGGCCCGCCCAGTTCTGCGTCACCGCATCGTCCTCAATTTCGCCGCCGAATCCGAAGGGATCACCCCCGACCGCGTCATCGACCGCCTGATTGAAGGAACTCCCGCGAAGGAAGGCGAACTCTCCCGCGATCCTCGGTTCCAAAAAATCTTCGCGGCGTGAGGTTGAGCCAAGACGCCCCGTAGCCTGACTCTCCGAGTCGGGAATGACGCGAGAGGACGCCCGACTCGGAGAGTCAGGCTACGATGAGCAGCGAAATCTCGGCTGGCCTCCGAAAGTCGTGTCGCGCGGTTTCGTTTCATTCTGTCAGGCGTGTGTTCGTTCTTCTGAGCGGAGGTCTGATCATGAAAGCGCGTTGGGTTTTCAGTGCCGTCGTCGTGTTTGCGTTCTGTGTGTTACGCAGTCCCGTTTGTGCGGAGGAGCTGGGGTTTCCGAAAGGCTGCATTGAACTTCAAAAACTGCCGCCAGAAGTCTTTGTGTATGACACATTTTCGACGAGGGACTCCGTTCTGTTCCGGCTGGAACTTGCTTCGGGGAAAGACACAAACAGAAATTCTCGGCCGTTCGTGGCTTGGGACACGGAGACCGGGAAATGGCTAGCGAGGCGACCGGCTCCGAATGCACTCGCTCACAAGTGGCAGTTTTCACCCGACGGAAAACTGCTGGCCGTGCCGGTCTTTGGCTTCGCCAGGATCGTCCAGTTGTGGGAGGTCGGGGCAAAGGATTTTCAGGGAGTGCCGCAGCTACGACTCCTCACCGAATTGCGGACAAAACTGACTCCACTCAAAAAGGGACAGCCGGATCCGAATCCACCCTGGGTGCCGTACCTCGAGGTCGCGTGGACTCCCGATAGCAAGACCTTGATCGTGCGATACAACTACCACCGCAATACGGCCGAGTCTCAAATCCTGTTCTGGTCGTTCACCGATAAGCCGAGTGTCTTGTCTGATCCAAACGAGGACGACCGGGGAGCCAAAGCCTGGAAACCGTGGGCGAAGCTGGAATTTGAAGATGGTGTGGAGTTCGCAGTGTCGCCGGACAATCGAACGCTCGGCGTGATCGAACATTGGCTACGCCCGCCCAACGGGTATTTCTTCGATCTTCAAACTGCCCAGCCGCGCGAAAAATTTGAATTCGACCGAGACCGAGACGTGAGAGACCCGAACGTCGGCAGTGGTGGGATTTACTTCCCACAGTTTACCCCGGACAGCAAGACGCTGGCGGTTATTGGGCACCGTTACTTCACACTTTGGAA
>JANNDA010001297.1:0-5132 GCA_031387195.1 Planctomyces sp.
GCCATCAAGCGTGTTAATGCTGCGAACTTCAGGAACCGCACCGCCGTGTTGCAGTTGCAAGCACTGCACCACGAACTCGACGTCGCGAATCGTTCCCGCTCCGAGCTTCACGTCGCCCCAGCCGCGACCACGTCGCTGCAATTGCTGCTCGATGCGTTGTTTCGCTTGCCAGACGCTGCGCCGCACGACCTCCGCAGACGCAGCGAAAATCAACGGCTGACAGCGATTCAAAAATTGTTGCCCCAACACGAAATCACCAGCGATGACCCGCGTCTTCAACAGCGTTTGTTTTTCCCACAACTGCCCCTGTGTTTGCAAATAATCGAGGTACGCGGAGATCCTGATCACCAACGGACCAGCATTACCCCACGGCCTCAACCGCAGATCGACTCGATAAAGAAACCCGTGCGAGGTGATGTCCGACAGTGCTCGATTCAGTTTCTGAGCCAACGCATCAAACGGAGCAACATCGTCATCGCAGATGAAAACCAAGTCGATGTCCGAGCTGTAATTCAACTCCTCGCCACCGAGCTTTCCGAACGCCAGAACGGCGAAACCCTGGAGCGGCTGTGAACAAATTGGCGAGCGGGGCGGCGTTAGCCCCCCGGTGTCGGCGGTGTCCGATAAGAACCCGGGGGCTGACGCCGTCCCGTTCGCCGAAGAGTCCTCATGATTGACGATCAACTGCAACGACGCTTGCACGAGTGCGTCGGCCAACAGCGATAACTGATTCGTCACAGAACGTAGATCGAGCAGCCCCAGAAAATCGCAGACGCCGATTCGCAGCAACTCCCCTTGCTGAAAACGTCGTAACGCGGCCCATTGTAATTCGGGCGAAAGTTCGACCGCGATCAGCGCGGCTTCCACGAAATCTTGCCGGCTCCGCAGATCACCGACCGAATTCGGATTCGTCAACTGCGTCAGCAAAGTTGGTTCACGCAGCAAAATGTCGGTGAGATACGGGCTGCCTGCAAACAATTTGAGAAGGACTTCGACCGCTCGCGGAGCGGTCGCCAACAGTTCTAACAACTCGCGCGGATTGGGCACGCTGCGGACGAACCGCTCCAATCCAACCAGAGTCACTTCAGGAATCGGCGAGTCCAACAACGCCGCAGTCAACACAGCAAGACAGCGCTCCGCCGTGTCTCCCAGCGCTCCTTCCACCAACACTTTGAGGCGATCACAAAAACTTTGGGATGAAGGTGTCATTTGAGGCGTCATGAAGCAAACAACTCATTTTGACGTCAACGATTTATCTGGCGTCGTGACCAGCACACCTCACTTCTTGGGATGAGCGGCACGCAATTCGAGAGCTTTGATGCGATCCGCTTCCGCGAGCTGATCTTGTCCCAGTTGCCCATAGGCTTCGGCTCGCATCGCGTAGCTTTCGCCGTCATTCGGATTGATCTCAATCGACGCAGTGAAGTCCGCAATCGCCTGAGCGTATTGCCCCAAACGCCAATGCACTTCACCACGAGCCTTCAAACAGACCGGACAATTCGGATCGAGGTCCACTGCGATGTCAAAGTCGGCCAGCGCTTTCTGCAACTCACCGAGTTCCAGAAACATCCCGCCACGGCAGTTGTGCGACTCGTGATTGTTCGGACTGAGTTCTAGCGCGTGGTTGAAGTCGGCCAGCGCCAAGTCCGGTTTCTTGAGTGCTCGCCACGTATCACCTCGATTGCGATACGCGATGACCATTTTCGGATCGAGTTCAATCGCTTTCGAGTAATCGTCCAGCGCCTTTTGGTACTCGCCCCGCTCAAACCACAAGTTGCCGCGATTGTGCCAAGCACCGACCTGCTTGGGTTCCAGTCTCACAGACATGTTGTAATCCGCGAGCGATTTCTCCGACTGGCCCATTTCGTCCCAGAGGTTTCCGCGACGGTAGTAAAGGTCACCGTCATCGGGGTCCATTTCGATGGCTGCCGCATAGTCGGCCAGAGCCTTTTCGTGCTCTCCTTTTTTCATCCACGCATCGCCTCGGCTGGACAAGGCCCGGCGGTTTTCCGGCTCGTGTTCCAGCGACGCATTGAAGTCATCAATCGCCTCATCGGTTCGATCAGAGTTCAGCCAAGCCAGTCCGCGGTTGAACAGGATCATCGGATCATCCGGAGCCAGTTCCAGCGCGCGGTTGTAGTCCTCCAGCGCGTTCTCCAACTGCCCCAGTTCGTCCCAGCAATTGCCGCGGTCCATGACCGCAGGAACGTATTCGGGATCAAGCTCCAGTGCCTGCGTGAAATCCTCAATCGCTTTGTGGTACTCGTGCTTTCCCTCCCAAGCGAGACCGCGATCGTAAAATAGATCGGCGTTATCGGGCGTGAGATCAATCGCCGTGTTGTAGTCCTCGATGGCCTCGTCCCACTTGAGTTGGTCAGCCAACGAGCCGCCGCGCAACAGCAGCGCTTCCGAGTCAAACGGATCGAGATGCAGCACTTCCGTCAGATCTTCTCCGGCTCGTTCCGGTTCGTTGATCAGCGAAAAAACGCGAGCACGATTGAAGTAGTAAGCCGGAGTCGTCGGATTCAAATCGACCGCCGCCGTGAAATCTTCCAACGCTCGTTCGGCGACCCCCAGCTTGTCCCAAACTAACCCGCGATCGTTGAAGAAATCGGGATCGCGTGGATCGAGTTCAATCGCGATGTTGAACTCGCGCAGCGCATCGCGGAACCGCCCTTTTTCAAAAAGTCGATTCGCTCGATCGTAGTGCCGTTCCGCTTTGCTCACGGTGTTCCTCACCAGTCAAAGAGCGGAAACTATCGGCTGGCTAGGGATGACGCAATCATGCTTGGAACTTCCCCAGCTCGCAATCTTGCCGTGTGAATCAGTCAGCGAACATCGGTCGGTATTTCTTGGACGAATAGAGCCGAAAGTGGACATCTCGGAGATATTCGTAAGGACCGTCTTTCCGAATGCTTTCGACCAGCGCCGCGATTTGTAATTGTGAACGGTACGCTTCGATACTGCGCAGCTTTTGCTGAAAGACATCGTCATTGCCGCGGACCTCCAGATTGGGTGATTCGGCGAAATCGCAGTAAATCGCCAATTCAAAGACCTGTGGGACAGCGAGCGGTGCGCCGAGTTCCGGCCAAATGTCTCCCGAAGCGTGGAAGAGGCTGATCATCAATTCGTTGTGCGTGATTTGGTGATCCGGATGCAGGTCCGTTGGCGTCGGGACGAAGACGCAAGCTGGGCGAAATTGTCGCAGGTAGTACGTGAAGGCATTTTGCAGGCCGACATATCCTTCGATGGCCTTCTCACCGGGACTGGCCACGCGGCGACCGATGTAGGGAGTGAGCCCGCCATCTGGATAATCCACGTAAGTCACTTGATCGTGACCGACCCCCAGTATCTCGAACGACTCATAGGTTTCCTCGCGACGAATCGCGGTGATGGATTGCTGCTGTTCAGCCCGGCAATAACCCAGGCAACCGTCAGTCACAATGAGAACTTTGACATCAACCCCCGCTTGAATCGCGGCCTGCATCGTGAGTCCCGCTCCGATGCACAGATCATCGTCGTGAGGCGCGACGAATAACCACGTTGCGTTGGAGTCCGTCCCTTCGACAACGTCCGCTAAAAAATGGGACCGCTGTTTCACGTTGCCGTTGAGCCGAGTAAATCGAAAGGCGGCATCGACTCGCGGAGACACGACTTCTTCATTTTTGGTGACGACCGATGAAGCTGTGGAGAGTGTCATGATGTGGCAAATCCTGCGGGAAAACCGAAACGACGATCGCGATACTTGACTGCGACGAAGACACGATCAATGGCCAGCGGAACGGCCAACACTCTATCGGCCACGCGGATCAGTTCAATTCTTCGGGCTGAGAACACAGCCGGACTTCCAACATTCCAGATCAGATCGAATGGAGAAGCTTGCGCAATCGTTTGGTTGCTGCCCAACTTTGCCAGGTGATTTTCAAACGCTCGATTTCCAGAGCACGCTTAAGGCGTCATATCCGACCAGAAAGATTCCGGCATCGACGAGGCAATGACTGAGCCACGGTCCACACAGCGAACGACTGCGAGCATAGAGCCACGCCCAAACGGCTCCGCCGACAGCGACACCCAGCGAAAAGAAACAACTCAAGAACGAGATCCCGCCGAAATAGTGGCTCAACAGAACAACGTGATGGGCCATAAACCCAACGCTCGAAATCGCGATGGCCAGCGGCAAAGTGGTCAGCTTTCTCAAGCGGGCGAAAACGAACCACCGCCAGTAATACTCTTCCAACAACGAATGGCCAGCGCAATAGAACAGGGCCAATCCAGCGTACTTCAGCGGAGAGTCGATTCCCGCCGCGATCACGCGTTGTCGAATCAACTCCCCCGCAGAATCAAATGCCCCCATCGGCTTCAGAACGAGTATGTAAGCGGCGATCTCGGCAGTGATGATCACCGCTCCAAACAATCCGCCGATCAACAGACCGTCGGTGCGGAATCGTGGCCGACTCGGTCGTTCACGACAGATCAACCAAATCCACGCGATCGGAAACCCAAACTGGATGACCTTGCCGATCGAATACACCGTCTGTTGCAACGCGGGAGCACTCTCTGCCAACAGAATGAAATAGACCCACGTGAGGATTGTCGGAAAGCTCAACACAAAGGCGATCGCGGCAATTTCAGTTCTGGCCGACAACAGCGATGAACCAGATGGTGGCGGTGAGGTGGTCACAGATCTGAGCCTTTCCGTAGTGCAAGCTTCTAGCTTGCAACTCCTGTGCGTTCCAATGAAAGGCGACGGAAAAGTTGCCTCGGACGCCGTCCCGATCGCCCGTTTCATTCCAGGTCAGGCAGCAACAAAAACGCCCCGCCAAAAGAGGCGAGGCGTTCTTGGATGTTACACATCACGTTCGTAATCAGTCCGAACTTAAACTAGTTCAGAATTTTCTTGGTGTCAGCGACGATCGCTTTCGTGTTGTCAGCCTTGAGCTCACCTTTGGCGAACGCATAGTTGACCTTCACGTTGCTGCCGACCCACATCATGACCGTGACATCAGCCTTCTCGGCAATCTTGTAATCTTCTGGACCGGCAACGCCGTCGAAGACTGTCAACGGAATGTTCTTGAGACCTTCCTTCTTGGCGATCTCTTTCAACTTGGGTTCGTCCTTGTCCGGATCATTGG
>JANNDA010001325.1:0-2050 GCA_031387195.1 Planctomyces sp.
GTCGAGTTAGCGTCTGACCAAGGAGCTGACGCCGCCCCGTTCGCCAAGATTTGTAATGTCCCGCGCGGCACGACTTGTCCCAACGTGAAGCGATTTCCGCGCAGGTGAACTTTCAGGTTGCGCGGCAGCGTTTCCTTCGGAGCCATGACGACGAGGTCTTCCTTCCCGGCACCTTGCGAGACCGGGAATTCCCACCACATGGAGGCATTGCGGGCTTCGTTCTGAAACGGCTCGGTGCTACGAAAGATGCCGGCCAGTGCGTAGTAGTCGGTCGCTCGAATCGCATCGAACTTGTGGTCGTGACAGCGAGCACAAGCGATCGTCAGCCCTAAGAACGCTCGCCCGGTCACGTCGATTTGGTCATCGACGATGTCCAGTCGCGATTGCTCCTTGTCCGTCTCGGCCAGCGCCTTCGGGCCGATCATCAAGTAGCCCGTAGCGATGACTCGATGAGTATTTGTCCCGACCGAATCAGTCGGCGGCAGGAGGTCACCGGCAAGCTGCTCGATGACAAACTGGTCGTACGGGAGATCGCGATTGAACGCCTCGATGACGTAATTGCGATACCGCCACGCGAACCGCATGACGGCGTTCGCATCGTTGGCCGTCGTCTCCGCATAGCGCACGACATCGAGCCAATGTCGCCCCCAACGTTCGCCGTAATGCGGCGAATCGAGCAGCCGATTGACCACCTTTTCAAACGCTTGCGACGAGTCATCCTGCAAGAACGCATCGACCTCGCCCGGCGTCGGCGGCAGGCCGATCAGATCGAAAGTGACTCGACGCAGCAGCGTGAGTTTGTCCGCTTGTTTTGCGGGAGCGGTTCCTTGCTCGTCCAGTTTGGCGAGAATGAAGCGATCGAGCGGCGACTTGATCCACGCTTCCTGCTTCACGCTCGGCGGCGCGAAGTCCTTCACCGGTTGATAGGCCCAGAAACTTTTCTCTTCCGGAGTGAACGTCGCCCGCTCGGCCAGCGGTTGCAACGCGAGTCCAAATTTCTCGGCGAGTGATCCTTCGACGGCGAGCCGTTCCGCATCGGACAACGCTTTGTTGAAGACGATCACTTCGCCCACATCGCCGCGAATGCTGCCGGCCCAACTGACTGCTTTGCCGAGATACGCGCCGATGTCCGAGCGATGCTGGATATCGGGAACCGTGTCGCGGCCTTCCAACGATCCGTCCGGCTTGTGAGTCGCCTCGCCGTTGATAAACAGCCGCGTCGAAGTCCGCATCGGGCCGGGTTGCTTCGTCACCGTGAGGATGATCGTCTTCCCATAAAACGGTTTGAACGAACCGCCGCCGAGCGAGGCGTCATGATTCCAACCGCCGGCAAAATGCAGTGCGTGATCCTCGCCCCGATTGATCTGCACGAGTGCCGCCAGCGGTCGCCCCGGATCGCCGCCGGGGTTCGCCGGATTACCGATCCCGAAGACTCCGTCATACGGCGACTGAGCGTCACTCGGTTGCAGGTTGATGACCAGTATCAAACTCAGTGCCGCATCACCGCGAATCTCCACCGGATTGCTCGGCGACGACGCGAGTCCCGTCGTCGTTTCGAACCGCACCGCCGGTCGGCGTAGCAGCGTGCTTTCCTTCACGAACTTCGCAGGTAAGCCCACGCCATCCGTGCGAATCCCCTTCGTGGCCGACACGTCACGGCCATGACCGCTCGCATCCGGCCAAACATAAACTGGATCGCCGTCCGCCAGCGCGAGCGCATCCGCTCGCAACCAAAGTTGCAGCGACTTCGCCAATTCGCCCTCGTTCGGCGCGAGCGGTTGAATCATCGCTGCGCCGAGCTTTGCGGTTTTCATCACCGCTGAAACTTGGCCATCATTCGGCCAAACAGCCCCTGCCTTCACCCAGGCGACAAGGTCCGCAATCTGTCGTTCGGTCAACTTTCCATCCGGCGGCATCTTCAGCCCGCTCTCATGCCGCACCGCCTGAATGAGCAAACTTTCTTCCGGCTTCCCAGCAACGATCACCGCTCCCGATTCACCGCCGCGCCGCAATCCCTCGACCGAATCGAGCCGCAGCTTGCCCTTCACCG
>JANNDA010001375.1:0-3169 GCA_031387195.1 Planctomyces sp.
CGTTCGTTTTTCCGACTGTCAGTCCGCGACGAATGCCTCGACCAGACATCGCCAGCGACCACGCTTCGGGGAAGTGATCGCGACCGACATGCCCGTTGATGCGGGGCGTGCGTCCGAACTCGGACATCGCGATGACCAGCACGTTGTCGAGCATTCCGCGATCGTGCAGGTCTTCGACGATCGACGCGAACGCTTGATCGAAGCGAGGCATGAGGCTCGCATGTCCGTTGAAGTTGTCGCCGTGAGTGTCCCAGCCGTAGCTCGTCACTTTGACGAACGTGACACCGACTTCCAGCATCTGCCGTGCGAGCAACATGTGCCGCCCGAATTCGTGCTCGCCGTAACGGTCGCGATCTTTCTGAGCGACCTTGGAAAGATCGAACATCGCTCGCTGCCGCATCAATTCGCGAGCCGAGTCGAAGATATAACCGGTCGCTTCCGTCGACTCGGGCCGACGCCGCAAGCGGTATCGCTCGTCCGCTTTCTTGCGCAGCGACTGCCGCAACTCGTCGTCAGCGTCGGTGACTGAATCGGGCAGCGAGAAATTCTCCGGAGGCTTGCCGTCGCCAAAAGCGACCGCTCCGAACTGCGGCCCCAAGAAGCCGGCGTCTTGATAGATGAACCCGCCATTTCCCGGCTTGATCGAGACATACGCTGGCAAGCCTGTTCCCTGCGAACCGACCAACTTCGCGACCGACGATCCAAAGAACGGATACGTCACGCCGCGGTTCTTGGGATCGCCTCGCTGAATGCGCGGCACCCCCGCCGAGTGCGAATTGTCCTGAGTACACATCCCACGAACGACGCAAAGATGCTGCATGATCTTCGCCGAGCGCGGCATCAGCTCGCAGACTTGAATCCCCGGAACGGCGGTGTCGATCGGTCGAAACGGTCCCCCGAACGGCGAGTTCGGTTTTGGATCCCAGCTTTCATACTGACTCATCCCACCATCGATCCAAACGAAGAGCACCTGCTTGCGTTGCTTAGCCACCTCGTCCGCGAACGCCGCTCCGAACGGCAAGCCCGCCGAGGCGACCCCCGCCGCACTGACGCCGTTCATCCACTGTCGTCGCGACAGGCGATGCTCCCACGGTTTGCAAAGTCGGTTGCTCATGCAGTGGTCCCTTGGCTCGGCAACTGTAACTCAGAGGCTGTCCTAGATGTGGCTTTTTGCCTTAGCCTGACTATCCGAGTCGGGTGCTTTCTCGCTGGATTCCCGACACGGTGAGTCTGGCTACGGACTTCTCGGACAGCCTCTCAGAACACAATCACGTTGGTCTGAAGCCGCGACATGTTGATCGACCGCACGTCTCTGGAGCAAGCGAAGGATCGTTGCCTTGCCAGCAGGATGCGTCGCTGCCACTGTGCTTCATCTCGGCGACCTCTCCGAACCGGGCGGCGAAAAAGCGATCGCTCGCGACCCGGACTTCGGCCGCGAGTTCCTGATCCGCAACGCCGACCAACTGCTGTTCGGCACCGACGTCCTGATGCCCGAACAAAAAATCCCGCAGTTCGACCTGCTCGATTCGCTGAAGCTCCCCGAAGAGGTGCAGTACAAACTCTTCCAAGGCAACGCGATCAAGCTGCTGAAGCTCACGTAGCCGTCACCGCTCCGACGGCTATTGTTGTCCGATGGGTCAGTTCGGCTTCTGTGGCTTTGCACGCTTTGATTTCCAACGCTTCCACAATCGGACACTCAGAGAAGATGCAATCATGGCCGTGACTCCGAGAACAATGGCCGGCAACCCAACTTTGTTCCACCAGGACTGCCGTGCTAATTCCTTGTCGATCTCTCCCAGCCGTGCTAATTCGTTGTCGATCTCTCCCAACTGCTGAATGAGTTTTGGATTGGTTTGCCAGTCGTCGCGATGTGCTTCGAGTAGCCGCAAAGCGAAGTGTCGCGACCGCCGATTCCGCGTCGCAGCCACGATGCCTTCGACGAGTTCAGGGTGCCAGAAATCCGAATTCGCGACAAGATTCAACGCTTCCGGGTTGTCGCGAATCATTTTGAGCACCGCGTCGAGATAGCGACGATCCGCTGGGTCACGTTCAAACAGGCATCGCTGCGCCGCCAAACTGACATCGCGATTGAACGCACCTGTCAGCAGCGAAGCGTCTTGGAGTTCCGCATCCGAGAGTCCAGCAGCCACTTCGGGAACTTCCATCAAGGCACAGGCGAGCCGAGACGAAGGTAGCGCGCGGACATCCGTGATGTTGTCCTTGTCTTTACACAATGTCCTCCATCGTTGCTGCATGGTCGGAATGGCGGATTCCAGGGGCGGCTCCCATCGAAACTCGAATGGGATGCCCTGCTTCGGGGTCGCAATGCGCGACTTCTCGGTGCCATAACCAAACGAGACTGTCAGCGTGAAATGGGCTGTCGCGGAGACGTCGAGAGCTGTGCCTCGCGGACCATGAAAAAAGCTGGGGCGGTCTTGCAGAGTCGCGGCAGCCGAATAACTGAGTGGCTCCATGACGACGGCGGTGTGCCCCTTTTCCAAGAATCGCCGGCTGACTGGGGTTGTGTCCCAAGCGCGCGGGAAGACTTCGATTTCACTACCCTGACACAGGCTGCTCGACCACCCGCTCGTCTGGCCCGCTGGCTTGGCTTTGTATTCGATGCGGTAATGCAGGTTCTCCACGAAGGTTTGCGGGCTGGATTGGTTTTCCAGTTCAAGCAACAGCCAAGAATCGTCGGCGGGTGACGCCACCTTTTTCGCCTTCAGACGAATCGAAAAGCCATGTTCTTCAACCAGCGATATTGCCTGCCACTCGGAATCCGCGCGGACTTCAGCATTTGAGGTGAAGGCCACAAGGAATACAGCCAATGTCGAGACCCATAACGAAATCGTCACGGTACTTGCCTTAACTCGTCTTTCATTGTTCTGCGCAACTTGCCACTTGGACTGGTTTATCGCAAGCTGACCCGTTGGGGGTAGCCGAATCGGTTCGCCTCCCGCTGACCGAATCGGCATCCGGTCGTCATTGATCTCACCCAAGGAGCCAAGCGATGTCCGCCCAAGAATTGATCGAACAAGCGCTGCGATTGCCGGCTGCGGATCGCGCGGAAGTCGCCGCCGAAATGCTGTTCAGCCTGAGTCCCGATGAATCCCTGGACGTGGATGAACGCGAATGGATTACCGAAATCCAATCGCGCCGAGAAGAGGCG
>JANNDA010001408.1:0-3250 GCA_031387195.1 Planctomyces sp.
GCAGGCGTGCGCGTCGCTCGTTCAACGGAGGACGACGCGAAATCACACAAAACGCGCACGCCTGCGGCTTACGGTTAAACGATCGAAAGACCATCCATGACCACACAGTTTCCGATCCTAATCAAAGTCTGGGCGGACAAAGAGCCGCACGACATGCGGTACATCCGCCGCAGTCTGCCGAGCCTGCTCAACAGCGACTTGCCGGAGGAGGCGCGTGTCATCTTCGTCAACGATCGCAGCCCGAATCCGTTGATCGTGCCATTCCTCGAAGACCTCGCGGCGAGGCACTCGTGCGTCGAGCTGTGGATGAATCCGGAACGGCTCGGCCCGAACAAGGGGCAGGAATACAACTTCGCGAAGTTGATCGAGCGCTTTCCGACCGCGCCGTACTTCGTCACCTGCGACGACGACATCATCTATCACCCGGGCTGGCTCCAACGTCAGATTCAGGTCTATCACGAGGCGAGCGACTACGAACTGCGAGGCGTCTTCACCGCGCTCAACGTTCCGTTCCGACCGAGTCGGCGATCCGTGCATCTTCCAACGTGCGAGGTGCTGGTCAAAGAACGTCAGGCGGCGCTCAACTGGTTCATCCCGCGCGACGTCTACGAAGAAGTCGGTCCATTCGTTGATGCGGGGATCGCCTACGACAGCGAGTACTGCAACCGCATGGCCAAGCACAATCTGCCAGTGATCTGCATGAAGCCCAGCTACGTCCAGAACATCGGCTATCACGGAGCGTATCAGTCCGACGAGACCTACACGGCTCCCGATTACGTCGGCCAAACCGATCTTTATCTCCGCAGCCGCGATGTTTGGTACGCCACCAAACGCCGTGTGCTGAATGTTGCGAGGGCGATCAAGCACAAACTGATTTCTTCGTAACTTTGGAGTGCAGTGGCTCGGCACCGCGGTGGCTTGCGGCAAAGCCGCTCTTTTCGGAACGGCGAATCACCGTCTCACAATCAACCAACAATCCAAAGTGGCTTCGCCACGATCCAAAGCGGTGTCGAGCCACCGCACTCCAAAGGAATACCCATGACCACCACGCAACTCTGCTCCGAAACCGAAATCCAATCCGCCTACTCCGGCGAACGCATGGCGGCGTCTTACGTCGCGAATCGCTTTCAATCGGAACTCAACCGCTTGTTGCACGAACGGCAAGTCGCTGCCGTCAATCGTGTGATGAGCGACGCTCTGCCACAGCACGCACTCGAAATCGCTCCCGGTCCTGGCCGAGTCACTCGCGACGTGCGTCCGGCGAATCAATTGACCTGCCTCGAATTCAACGAAGGGATGATCGAAGAGGGCCGTCGAGCCTGTCGCAACGGAGCCGAGTTCGTTCAAGGCAACGCCTTCGAGTTGCCGTTTGAGTCGGACACGTTCGACTTCGCCTACACGTTTCGCTTCATCCGTCACTTTCACGATGACGATCGCTCGCGCTTGTACTCGCAGATCGCAGACGCCCTGAAACCAGGAGGCACGCTGGTCTTCGATGCTGTCAACGAACGCCAATCGCAGCCGCTCCGCGACGCGAACCCGGAGTCGTATCCCGTCTACGACGTGCTCTATCGCGAGGCCGACTTGCGAAATGAGCTGACCGCTGCCGGCTTCACCGACATCAAGCTCGAAGTCATTCAAAAACGCTATCGCTGGCAGTACCTCAGCGAGACACTGATCGCACCTCGTTCGCAGGCGTTGAACCGATTGATCGTGCGCGGACTAGAATCGCTGCCCGCTCGCGACGGCCTGGAATGGATCGTGACCTGTCGCCGCGTCTGAATGTCACCCGAAGCGTCAGCGAGGGCGGGCGCTCCAAGGGATCGTGAATTCAAAGCGTTTTGAAGCGTTCGCCCTCGCTGACGCTTCGGGTTACATCAGCGAAGCACCCACACATGTCACCACGAGTCGCCATCTGGACGAGTGCTTTTGAAGCGGACATGGAGGCGATCTCTTCCGAGGTCGCGCTCCTGCGTCGCAGCTTCCCGCGCAGCATCAGTTGGGGCTTGAGTCATCGGCATTGGGCGTTGCTCTCACCAACTCGCGGGTTTTGTTTGCATCCGAAACTGCATCTGCTGTTTCGAGCGGCCACGCGACTGCTTGAACCGCTGTTTGAGATCAATCACGTCTTCGGTTCGGTCGGCGATTGGTTTTATCTCGTGGGACAACGGCGTCGCCCGACGGTGTTGACGGCTGCCGCCATGAGTGCGCCGGTCGAACAGACGCTGCTCGATCGAGTCGATCGGTTTGTTGCCGAACATCCTGCTGGACGCGAGGACTTACGAGCGCTCGGCATTGATGATGACCGCATTCGACTGGTGTTGCCGCCGGTTGATTTGCGCCGCTTTCGTCCGAGCGAACGCCCTGCCGATCCATTTACGGTTCTGTTTGCGTCCAGTCCCGAAGAGACTTCGTGGCTCGATGCACGCGGCTTGCCAGCAATCTTGGATGCCGCTGCCGCTCGACCAAACATGCGATTCCGATTGCTGTGGCGGCCGTGGGGCAACAGCCTGCCGATCATCCGCAAACAGATCGAACAGCGGGAATTGAACAACGTCGATCTCGCTGTCGGCCGAGTCTCCGACATGTCCGCTGAGTACTCGCGAGCCCACGTCACCGTCGCTCCGTTTACGGATCTCTCTCGCTGCAAGCCGATGCCGAACTCGCTGATCGAAAGTCTCGCCAGCGGACGCCCGGTGATTTGTTCGCCGCTTGTTGGACTTGCGCCGTTAGTGAGCGATCACAAGGCGGGCGTCGTCTGCGAGCCACAGGGAGCCGCACTCGCTGAAGCACTCGATCGCGCGGCGAGCGACTGGGACTCGCTGTCGCACAATTCGCGAATGCTCGCCGAGCAGCACTTCGATCAAGCGGCGTTCGTGCGGAGCTATCAGCAGATTTACGGGGAACTCATCACTCCAGTAACCCGAAGCGTCAGCGAGGGCGAGCGCTTCAAATGACACAGAGTTTCAAGAGTCTATGAATGGAAGCGTTCTGAAGCGTCCGCCCTCGCTAACGCTTCGGGTTACTAAGCGAACGGCCATTCCAAAGTTACTGATGCCAGAAATGTTTCAACGTTACCTCACCTTCGTCTGCCTGATGCTGGTTGCTCTGAGCAGTTTCGTCATGTCGGCGATTGCTGGCGCTGATGCCGCGACATTGGCCACCGTTGGTCTCACGCCGGGTTGGGCTACGTTCGGCCAGATGCTGCCACAAGGAGCTGCGGTTGAGGCGTTGCAGATCGGGTCATTGC
>JANNDA010001160.1:0-1771 GCA_031387195.1 Planctomyces sp.
CTATTGGAGCCTCAGTCATGTCCTGACCGGGGCGAAGTCTCTGAGCGAAGTCATTTTGCAAGGCCCCGAAGGAATCAACGTCTTGCCGGGGGCCAGCGGTTTGATCGACTTGGTCGATCTCGGCCAGCGATTATCGACCGAACTCCGCAGCCAGATCGACATGCTCGAATCGGCATACGACTTTTTGATCTTGGATACCGGAGCCGGATTGCAGCGATCTTCGAGTCATTTCGCGGCGGCGGCAGACGTCACCTACATCGTCACGACGCCAGAACCGACGGCGATCGCCGATGCGTATGCGACGCTCAAAGCCTGGCACACCGAGTTTTCAATTTGCCCGGAAGTCATCGTGAATCGCGCCGAGTCCGAACAGCAGGCTCAGCAAATTCTCGGACGTATTGCTCAAACCATCGAACTGTTTCTGCGCTGCCCCGCACCGCCCGGTTGCTGGGTTGCTGAAGATGACAACATTCGCCGAGCGGTGATTGCTCGGCAACCATTATTGTCTCTGATCCCTGATAGCGCGGCTGTGAAAGGCGTGCGGCAGATCGCCAAACGACTCTTCGCCGGTTCGCGTCCTTCCCGAACGGAAACTTTCCTGCAACGACTCTGCCTCAATCATCCACGATTGAGACAATCTACCGGGTGGCTGACGCCGCCCCGCTCACCTGAATGATCGCCGACTTTGACGATTAGGAAATTTGTAACGAAAGACTCAAGTCACTTCCTCCCGCCTGCCGATATCTTCCAAAGAGGATTCAAGCCGCTCGTGACCTGCAACGTCGCCTGACGCTCAGCCACGCCGGTGATGACCTCGCCCGCCCCCACTGGAGTTGCCAGACAACCGTCGGACGCACGCAATTCATTGCTGCTCCCGGACTCTGCTTTGGCTCTCACCACGTCAACCATCTCACACCACCAGTTCCCGCTCTGCCCACCACGGAGGGTTTGCTCCCATGGCTCTTGTAAAACTCACTGAAGAACAACTCGTCGAAGTTTGGCAGGACTACAAAAAAGACCAGTCCAACCAAGAGCTACGCAATATCCTCATGGAGCGGTATCTGCCGCTGGTGCGGTACAACGCTGAACGCGTTTGGTCCAAGCTGCCAGACGGAGTCGATCTGAACGATCTGATTTCCGCCGGTGTGTTCGGCCTGATGGACGCGATCGAAGCGTTTGACATGGGCCGCGGCGTGAAGTTTGAAACATATTGCGTGCCGCGTATCCGTGGAGCCATGCTCGACGAACTCCGCACGATGGACTGGGTTCCTCGTCTGGTACGCAGTAAGGCCAGCAAACTGGAAGCGGCTCGCAAGCGGGCTGAGGTCGAGTTGGGCTATCCGCCAGCCGATGTCGATATCGCCAAACAGCTCGAAATCTCGGTCGAAGAATTCGACAAGATGAAGACCGAGGCAAGCGCGGTGAATCTCGTCAGCCTCAACAAGAAGTGGTACGAGACCGACAGCTACAAAGATGTCCGCGAAGTCGATGTGCTCGAAGACAGCAAGGGCGAAGATCCGACCTACGGCATTCAAAAACGCGACGTGATGCGGCTGGTCACCAAGGGTCTGAACCGCAACGAGCGGCTGATCATCATCCTCTACTACTACGAAGAGTTGACGATGAAAGAGATCGGCGCGACGCTCGATCTTTCCGAAAGCCGCGTCAGCCAGATGCACAGCAGCATCGTCGCCCGGCTGCAATCGCAGCTCGCCAAACGGCGGCCGGAGTTCGGGTTCTAGGACCCTTGGGACCGGGCAACACTTGGATG
>JANNDA010000044.1:0-9290 GCA_031387195.1 Planctomyces sp.
GCGATTTTTCGGTGTGGCCGGGGATTGTAGGGTGGGACAAGGTCGCTTCGACCGCCGGCCCACCATCAATTGGACGAAAGATGCTCAACGCTTTGCGGGCGGGGACGTGGATCTCCTTGTGAATAAGTTTGGTGGGCCGGCACCGAAGCGGCTTGTCCCACCCTACCGCGCAAAGTGCGTCGCGCACCCGAGTCATCGCTGCGACGAAAGACATTGACTCATTTCTTCGCTCGTAGGTACAAGCCGCACGCTTTCGAGATCCGCCTGGTTTCACACCAGATGGTCTCTCCCGCCTCGATCATCACATCTCCGGCGATCTCCGCCAAAAGTTTCCTTCCAAGTTGCGGCACCTTTCTGCAGGTGTCCTGGGGGTCATTCTCATGCGCCGACAATTTCGGTTCGCGGGTTTTGTTTGTTTGGGTCTCAGCGGCCTCACGCTCAGCGGCTGCGGTGGATCAGATGCGACTTCGACCCCCGATAAGGCCGCTTCTGCGACGACCTCGAAAGCGTCGAAAGACGTCAAAGGTTTGCTCGACAAAGCGATTGCCGCATTGCAACAACGGCAATGGCAGCCAGCTTTGGAATCGTTGAACGAGGCGATCAAGCTCGACCCCAAATGCAGTGACGCTTATTTCCATCGAGCCAGCTTGCTTGCGGATGCTGGCCAAGTGGCTGCGGCTCTGAACGACTTTACTCAAGCGATCGAATTGTCACCCGCTGATGCCAAGTTACGGCACACGCGCGGCTTTTTTCTGATGACGCAGCAAAAGGTTGATGTCGCCATCGCTGACTTCACGAAGGCGATCGAACTCAATCCGAAGTACTCGCAAGCTCTTAACAATCGCGGACTGGCATTACTCTCGAAAGGTGACCTCAAACCAGCGATGGCTGACTTCGAGCAGGCTCTGAGTATTGATCCGAAGTACGTCGAAGCGATGATCAATCGCGGTTTCACGCTCTATCGATCAGGCAAGCCGAAGCAGGCTTTGGCCGACTACGGCCAAGCACTGAAGCTCAATGCCGATAACGTCAGCGCGTTGAATAATCGCGGATTGGCCTACTTTGAACTGAAGGATTACGAACATGCCGCTGCCGACTTCACGCAAGCGATTGCTCGTGACCGCTACAACTCAAAGTTCTATCTCGAACGTCGTGAATGCTGGTTGAAACTCGGACGTGAGGAAGAGGCTCAAGCCGATGGCGCAAAAGTCGTCTGGCTGACCAAGTTCAACGAACTCAATCGGACTGTCTCGAATGAGCCGAAGGCACCCGGCAAATACGTCGAACTCGCTGAGCATCTCATTGCCGGCGGCGAACAGAAGGTCGCACTGGCCAGCTACGACGCAGCGATTCGAGTCAACAAGGACTACGGTCGTTCGTATTCGAGCCGCGCTGCGTATTGGCTCTCGCAAGAAGACTATGACAAGGCGATTGCCGACTGTAATCGAGCGTTGAAGACCGAACCACACTTTGAGGCATACTCGATCCGCGGCGATGCCTTTTTCCAAAAGAGTGACTTCGCTGCCGCTATCGCTGACTACCAAAAGGCAAAGCGATTCGACGCACAAGTTGCCAAGGCATACCTGCACCGTGCGAAAGAACTTCGTTCCGAAGGTCAATCCTCGGAGGCGACCAAGTACATCGAACGTGCTTACGAGATCGAGCCTAGCTTGCGCAAAAGCGAGTAAATCAGCGACGCCACGTCCGTTTCGCATGGCCGAGCGCGCGAATCACGCTGAGGCTGTGATTTTTTCGTGGGATAAGCTTCCAGCTTGTCACCTTCAAAGCAGTTCCGACAAGCTGGAAGCTTATCCTACGTAAATCTTCACAAGCTCTCCGCAACTCGAAACCAGCCAGCCATTGCCTGACTGGCAGATCTCTTCCAGCGAGTCATCTTCTGCGGACTTGCGTTTCAAAACCGAAACGTGGTGTTCAATCCGCGAACTTGTGGCAAACTGCGCCGACTTTGCGGCTGCATGATCGCTACGACCGCTATAGCCGCGAACGATTCTCTAGTCGTTTTGCACATTGCCTCGAAATTTGTTGATGGCGAATGCCTTTTTGAAAATCCTGACCGACAGTTAGCAGCCTAAAGATTCGTCGTCGTCGAGACAGCGGTTGATGGCATCCCAATCGGGATTCACAGCGAAACTTTTCATGGGCAGAAACTAACTCGGGAGGCAGCATGTTCGGCACGAAGGCGAAGAAGGAATCCACTCAAACTCGCTCAACCAGCGAAAGCAACACGATGGCAGTTGTCTCATCGAAAATGGATGCATTGCAGGATGCTTTGGATCAAGAGCAACAGGCGAATGCCTCCGCTCCTGCCGACGACAATACCGAGCCGCTCCAGAATTCCATTGGCAAAGGAACGATCATCGAAGGGAACGTTCATGCCCAAGGAGATTTGCGAATTGAGGGACTCATCAAAGGTGACGTCACCACGAAGACCAAGTTGATCGTCGGCAGCAACGCTGTGATCGAAGGCAACATTCTCGCTCAACATGCGGAGATCGCCGGCCGAGTCCAAGGGACCGTGAAGGCGTTGGGGCTGTTGGTGATCAACTCCAGCGGCACAATCCTCGGCGATGTGATCACGAAGGATTTGAATGTCGAATCGGGTTCGACATTCAGCGGCCGTCTGCAAGTTGGCGGCAGTGTCAGTTCCACTCCGATTGAAATTCCGAAAGTCAACTTCTCAGCTCCGGTCGCAACACCGGCGGCTTCCGTGTTCGGTGAATCTCTTTTCGATAGTCCGGCACCGTCGAAGAAGCCCAGTCACTCGGTTGTGGAAAAAGCGACGGTAGTGTCAGCCAAGTCGGAAATTGACAAGGCGGCCGAACAACTCGCGGCAAATCTCAGCCGGAGCGCGTTGCTCCACTAATTTCAGTAATGATTTCAATGGGCCACGAGTGTGTGTCTGTTGATCCCTAATAGGGCGAAGGATTGTCTTTCGCCTATCTAAGCTTTGAGTTCGACTAACCACTGTCGGCATTGCTCCGTAGTGGTTCCCTCTCTTTCGGAGTCCGTGCGATGAGTGCCTCACGTTGGCGAGTTCTGACAGCCTATTTGCCCGGCATTGCTTCGGTCGTGAATTCATTTCAGTCGCCCGAAGTTCAACTGGCGGTGTTTCAATCGTTGATGCAGGCTTTGGACGAGAAGACCGAGTCGGAAGAAGCTCAATTAGCCGCAGCGAAATCGAAATCACGAGCGCCCAAGAAAGCTGAACGTGACGAAATTTCGGGGAGTGACAGCGAACTGGCCTTCGACATTGTTGAAGGTGAGAGCATTCACTCGCTGATGGGAAAAAATTGACCTAGATTGTGGCGGAGTTCGTATGAATTCAGTCGCGGTCAACATGACGAGGTTTTAGAGCAAGATTCATTGGGAATCTTGCAGACCATCGCAGGACACCGTGGCGAGCATACGGTTGTGAAAGTCAGTTATGACAGACACCGGCGATTCCCGTGAGAGCACATTGCTCCAGGAACTAGCGCAGCTTCGCGCTCAGCGCCCGGCGTTTGATCCGCAGTTGTTTCCCGCGTTGCAGCAACTCGCCAAGTATTACTTCGACGAGCACCGCTTCACGGAAGCGCGGCCGCTGCTCAACGAGGCGTTGGAAATACGCATCGGTGCTTTGGGTGAGAATCATTTTCAAATTGCCGAAAGCTTGAGCCATTTAGCCTCGCTGGAAGCCGCGCTCCACGAGCACGCTCAGGCCATCAACCTGCTCCGACAAGCGGAGCGAATCCTCAAGGGCTACGGCAACGAACGACGCGATCAGCTTGCCGGCGTACTCAATCAGCTCGTCGAATCTTTGTTTTCCGAGTCGCAGTACACCGAAGCGACTGAGCTAGCACGCCGTGCTCTCGAACTGCAGGGGAGCAACATCCACGCGGCCACTCTGGAAGTGACTCGCACACGGAATAATTTGGCGGCACTGCATGTGGCTCGCGGCGAATACTACCTCGCGGCGCGACTGCTGAAGCTCAATGTCCAAGTGATGAAGTTCGAAGGTAAAGCCTCGGACTCGGCGATCGCCACAGCATTGAACAATCTCGCCGAGGTTTTCCGGCTGCAAGGACAGTTGAAGGAAGCCTGGCATCAAGCGGTCAAAGCCTTGTGGTCGCGCCGTCGATCGCTCGGACGAAAACATCCGATGGTTGCTCAAAGCTGGACCAACTTGGCCTCGATTCGCTTTGACGACGGACGGCTGGCGGCTGCCGAATCGCTCTTTCGACGTGCGCTCGCGATACGTCAGGTTCATTCCGGAAACCATCCGGCATTGTGTGCGCTGACGTTGCGAAGTCTGGCGGAAGTCGTTCTGGCGGCAGGGCGATCCTATGAGGCCGAAACGATTTATCGACAAGCGGCGGAGATCTACGAAAAGTCGTTCGGTCCCAATGATCCACAACTGGCGCTGACGTTGACGTATCTCGGCCGGCTACACATCGAATGCGGACAGCACGGTAGCGCGCAACAGGTATTGTCGAGGGCCGCTGAGATTCAAGAGTCGCGCCGAAAAGCTCGCGACCCGGCGATTGCTTACACGTTCAATTCTTTTGGCCGTTTGCACGCGGCACGCTCCATTTTCGACCAGGCAGAGATTTATCACCGTCGAGCGTTGGAGGTGCAGCAAGCCACCTTGGGCAAAGATCATCCCGACGTTGCGGCGACTCTCATCATGCTCGGTGACGCGACTTTCGCGCAGGGCGATCACGTCGATGCTGAGACCTCGTATCGCAAAGCTCTTCAAATTCGCCGACAGCAGTTTGGAGAACGCCACAAGAGCGTCGCCGAAGGCATGCATCGGCTCGCGAAATTGATGGTCGCCGAAGGTGAACCGCTTCGCGCGATCGAGTTGTGTTCGGCAATCACCAAGCGACACGCTCACACGCTAGAGATCACGCCGGTGTTGCACGCGGACACACTGGGAACGCTGGCCGATGCCCACATGGCACTCGATCAACTCGACTTCGTCGAACAATACTCGCGAGAAGAACTGGCTTTGCGAACGCCCCACCAACAAGCTCGGCCAGGCGAATCGTTGTCGGCACTCGGACGGCTCACCAAACATTACCTGCGCCGGAAGCAGTTCGATCAAGCCTTGGAAAATGCTCAGCCCATGATCGCGTTCGCCGAGCGGCTGCATGGTGCCAATCACCCCAACATGATTCCGTTCGTCGAACAACTCGCCGAAGTTTACGCCGTGCGCGGTGAAGTTGCTGAGACCGAAGCGACAGTCGAACGAGCCCTCAAGTTGCGCGAACGAAAATTCGGAGCGGCCTCGGACGAACTGATGCAGGCTCTGGAACACTTTGGAAATCTACTCCACGAAACGGGAATGCAAGATCTCGGCAGCGACTACTTCGCCCGCGCATCCAATATTCGAGACCGACACTCACACGCATTATTCGTTTGATGGCAATCCATTGGTTGATGACAGATAGCCGTAATCCCTCGTTCGGCTGAGCGGTTTGAAAAACCGTTCTACAGGAAACTAGACCATGAGCTTGAAACTCACCGCAGCCTCCTTCGTCAACGGCGTTCGTTCCAGTGGACTGGTGGATGCCGAACCCCTTGAGGTGGTCGTCCGCGAGATGCGTGCCAACGGCAGCGACGCTAGTGATTCGCGTGTCATCGCCGAAGAACTCATTCGCCGCGACCTCATCACCAGTTGGCAAGCGGACAAACTCCTCCAAGGCCGACACAAGGGATTTTTCCTGGGACGCTATCGCCTGATGCGGTTGCTCGGAACCGGTCAGATGAGTGCCGTGTACCTCGGTCGCCACATTCTGATGGACCATCTCTGCGCCATCAAAGTTTTGCCCGCCGATAAGGTCGGCGACACGTCTTACCTCGGTCGTTTTTACCGCGAGGCGAAAGCCGTTGCCGCGCTCAATCACCCCAATGTCATCCGTGCTTTTGACGTCGATAAACAAGTCGAAGCGGGCACAGAAATCCATTTCCTGGTGATGGAGTACGTCGAAGGCAAGCCGCTCTCCAAAGTGGTGGAAGACAAAGACGACCATCACATCGACCTGATTTTGGCGGTCGATGTCGCTCGCCAAGCCGCCGAAGGACTCGCTCACGCGCACGCCGTCAACATGGTTCATCGCGACATTAAGCCGGACAACTTGCTGGTCAACGATCGTGGTGAAGTCAAGATTTTGGACCTTGGCCTGGCACGCTTCTTCAAGACGATCGACGAAGAATCGCTGACGCTGAAACACGACGAACGAGTCATCGGCACTGCCGATTACCTCGCTCCCGAACAGGCCATCGACAGCCACAGTGTCGATTCTCGCGCGGATATTTATGGGCTTGGTTGCACGTTCTATTACGCCCTCACCGGCCACCCTCCCTACACCGAAGGAACGCTGGTCCAACGCCTGATGGCACACCAGTCACAACCCGTGCCGCCAGTGACGAATGAACGTCCCGACGTACCAGAATCCGTGACCAAAATCCTCGAACGAATGCTCGCCAAGAAGGCGGCCGACCGTTACCAAACCTCGCGCGAACTGGCCGACGACTTGACCGCTTGGCTGTTGGAATTCGCCAGCGACGAATGGAAAGAGCAGCATCTCCCCCTGTACGCGGCCTTACGTCTGCGCGACATGATGAAAGGCAACGTTCCCGCGTTCGCTGGAGACATCACCGATTCCAGCGGCGGAACCTCGAACCTCAAATCGTCGGCATCGGGCACACACCGCAAAGACAGTGCCATCGCCGCAATGGCCAATAAACTGAAGGCCGCAAGTTCTTCCTCCTCCAGCGTGGCCAAGAGTATTTCCGAAATGGAAACGCCTCGACAAACCCAGAGCGCCGTCAAATCCAAAACAGCACCCGTTGCCAAGAATCCCGTGACATCGAAGGTCGGTGATTCAAATCCCACCAGAACGGCGGCTAGCAAAACCGCGAGGCCCGGATCAGCCGGAGAACCATCCTCCACAAAAGTCGCCCCCAAGATCGCGCCAGCAGCGCAAAAGGACTCCGGAGGAATTGTTGGGATCGTGCATCGACATCCTGCAGCCAGCATCGTCATTGGCGTCCTGGCCACCGTTCTCGCCATTGCTGTCGGAGTCATCTTGCTTCGCCCCGGTCAAACCGCCTCCGCCAAAGACCGCAGTCAATCCACAGGCGAATCACCTCGCACTGCTCTATCCGGAATGGTCGAGTCAAACTGACCGATGTCGATTGAGTACACCGCGACGACAGGTTTTATTGTCGTGTGAACCACCTCGTCCGTCGTCGAAGGGTTGTCACTTCATCGGCGATTCGCCGTTGTTCGTGATCACATCCATGAATCGCGACCACGTTTTTGAAACGTGCAAGAGCTTGCTTGACGATCGACACCCCACCGGCCACACTGCCCCGCTTCCGCGCGAACGCCCGAAAGAATTTGCATCGGGAGGTGTAGCTCAGTTGGTAGAGCAACGGACTTTTAATCCGTAGGTCGTGGGTTCGAGTCCCACCGCCTTCAATTCGCTGGAGTCGTAAACGCCCTCGGTTTCTTTGGAAATTTGAGGGTCTTTTCGTTTCTGGGCTGAAGCCGTATGAGTGGCCAACAAGACAGGTGATTTCGGTTGAGAACGGCTGATTTCGGCAGGAGCGTTGCAACTTTTTGTGCAACTTAAATTCGAGGCGTCGTCCATCGTGCCAGTCGCTCGCATCGCCGTCGCTTCGGGAGCAGCGATCGTCGGGAGCGATTCCAGTCCGGCGGTCATGTCGATCAGACCAAGGTGCGAGTAGCGATCCATCGTCAATGTGATGGTCGAGTGCCGCGCGAGTTGCTGAGCAACTTTTGGGTGAACTCCGCCCGTCACAAGGTTGCTGATGAATGTGTGCCTCAGACTGTGGAAGTCGGCAACACCGTCATCAGTGACATAGGCAATCCCGGCTGCGTCCAGGTCGATGCGGAGCATCTTCGCGGCCTTCTCAGGCCACGTTCCCGGAAACAGACGCTCTGGCTTCGCGTCTGCCGCACGATCGAAGGCTAGGACCGCTCGTTGGTCGTCTTGCTGTCGGTCGAGTGCGGTGAGCCACTGACGCAATCGAGCGGCGAGGTCAGAATGAAGTGGCAGGACATCTTCGCGGCGATGTTTCGAGTATCCGGCTTCCAGGGTGATGGTCGGCGTGTCGGCGGCGAGGTCGAACGATGCTGGCGTGAGACTGGCCAGTTCGGACGCTCGTAACCCGGTCATTGTTGCGAGGCGATACAACATCCCCCGCGTCGAACTATTCAGCCCACGGAATGTTGTTTCGCTTTTCTCGGTCGCATGAATCAACCCCGCCAGTTCTGTTCGCGACAGTGCTCGGCGTTCGTGGCGAACATCAACACGAGCATTCAGCCGGGACAGGTGACCGAGAGCATCTGCGCGAGTTCAGCGGCGTCGATTAGCATTGATGGAACGAGTGAAGCATCACGCATGGCGGGAGTCCTCCCGTCGCGTGAGTCGCGGATCGTCACCAAGCATCAGCTTGCCGTTCGACTCGGCAATCAGGCGTTGAATCGTTTCGCGGCGGAAATCGAGTTCACTTTGCCATTGTTCGGTGATCTTAAGCAGTCGCCGAAGAAATGACGCATCGCGAAGCGTGCGCGACAATCGGCAGCGGACTTCATGCGGCGAGGGGATGCTGTCGAGCGGATCGGTATTCGGGTCGTTCATCAATGTCTCTCCGGTGTTTCGCAGGAACGCGAGGCACACTACAGGAGAGGTCAGACAGCCCGACCGACAAGGCTTTCCAAACTTGTCGGTTTATTTGTCCGGTGTTGTCTGCGACGGTTTTTCAAGCTTCACACGCCGCGTTTCGGCGTTGATTTCGATGCCGACATGAAATCGTTCGTAAAACTCGTTGAGTTTTTTTTGCAATCGCTCCAACGCTCGCTTCACGGAGCCATCTTGACGATTGTCTTCGGCTCGAAACGCCTCACGAGGCAGGATGTCCCAGCTTACGCCGTGCGGCATCGTCCACAAAAACGTCAACAGCTTCACTTGTTGGCCAGTGAGTGCGTCAAGCAACTCGTTGGGAGGTTCGTTGACTTTCTGCTGATGTGCCTGAGCTTGAACCGGCGGAGCCTTATCGACCTGCGTCTTTGCTTTCGACTGCTCAGATTGATTCGCAGTGAGCGACTCCATTTGGGAGAGTCCTGACCGGGGTAGATCCCTAGTCACGGAGTTTTGTCCGGGCGGCGGCTCGATGGGAACGAATGAGGGGACCGGGCGGAGTATGTCTTCCATTTCCTGAAATGGTTGGCGTGCGGATGCCACTTCGCCAATTTTCCG
>JANNDA010000058.1:0-1616 GCA_031387195.1 Planctomyces sp.
CAAGGAATACCGCAGTGCCGTCTGATACTCTCAGAAAATAGCGCAACTTCAAAACTGACGCTTCGGGTTAGTTGAGGTCGCATCATGTGGGAACGTTGCAGGCTCGTTGCGCTGACGTACTTCACTCGGAAGTTGCTCCTCTTGTTTCTTGGGGGCTTCGGGCTGTTCACGCTTCCGTTTGTGTTCATCGCGATGAGCCAGCCGGATCAATTCTCGCGGAATGTGGGGGCGTTGTTCCCGATGATCTTTTTTTCGGCGTATATCGGGTTCTTCTTGGGGGCTCATTTGAAGCAGCAGTTTGCCAATCCACGGGCTCGATTGCTGCCGGGATTTGCCGGACCACACTTGGTTGTGGCAATGTTGTTCTGCGTCGGACTCGTGGCGTGGTTGGTTCTTCCGGTGTGGGGGAACTCCGGAGTATCGCTCTTGGGATTTTCGGCGATCGCAATACACGTCGCCGTGTTGGGGCTGTGGCTGGGATGTAGTCCGCACCCAGCGGGATTCGTGGTGTTCTTGCTGACGATTGGTCTGCCGATGACGGCGTTTGGCCGAGCACTCGTGGCCGAGCCGATCTTGGCCCTCTCATTGATCTCGGCACACGTCGCGTCGCTGGTGTTGCTGCTCAATCATTTGGTGGGGATGAACGAGGACGATCCTGATTACTCGAAGGTCCAGTCGCTGAATGCGTTTGACTTGCGGATCTCGACTCAACGGAACTTTCAGCGGAATGTTTCCCTGAGCGGCAACTGGATGCTGGCCGCACTGGCTGCCAGTGCGACGGGGCGGTTGGAGCGAGCGACCGCCGTCCCGGCGACAACGCCGCGTCAACGTGCCGCGCTGTTCGGTTTGGGCGACAATTGGCCGACGCCGTTTTTGATGAATATGGTCGTCATCGTCTTGATGGAAGTCGTGCTGTTGCTGATGGGCGCTCGCGACTCGATTCAAACTTCACAGAGTTTCCGCACGGCCCTGCTCATGCCGATGGTCATTTCGTTTGCGTTGGTTTGGGGGCAATGGATGCCGTGGATGCAGCGTTGGCCGAGGCTGGGCTACGAGTCGCTGCGGCCTGTCAGCCGGCGCGAGTGGGCCTGGGAGAATGGCGTCGCGATCGCCAAGACCATCGCGCGGAATCAAGCCGTCGTGACACTGTTGCAAGTGCTGATTGTGGCCTTCTTGCTGCCCAACTTCTTGACGGAACCGTCGCTGTGGACAGCGATGATCTGGTTATTGGGATGCCAAGTGCTGCTGTTTGGAGTTTGCGCCTGGGTGACTTCGTTTGGGTCGCTGCTCATGGCGAGCCTCTTGATGGCACCTTGTTTTGCAGTCCTGGTCGCCCCCTTTCAGGCATCACAGTTCTCTGAGTGGGGCACGCCACTGACTGCGGTCTTGAGTTTAGGAATGGCACTGCTCGGTCTGGTCAGTTGCCGGTTTGCGTTCAAGCGTTGGTGTCAGATGGATTTGCCGTAACCGTAGCTCAGGCGGCTCGCCTGAGTTGTCTTACCAACCCGAAGCGTGAGGGAGGGCGGTCGCTTCAAGAGGGTGGTTTCTGCCCCACAAATTTGTATGACGGGCACGCCAGACCGACGAGTGATGTCGAACTGCATTAGAGACGGGCA
>JANNDA010000071.1:0-3099 GCA_031387195.1 Planctomyces sp.
ACCACGTTTAATCCTGGCGCACCCGGTCGTTGCAGCGGGTAGATGACCAACGCTTCCGCCGCGAAGTTTGCCGCCGGGTATTTTTCGCGAGCAAGCCGAACGGCTCGGCCTTGAGCGTTGTCGTCGGGCTTGTACTTCAGGTGCTCGGCGCTGTGAAACGCGGCCTTTTCCTTGTCACCGAGTTCTGCGTAAAGCTGATGCAAGTTGTAGTGCGCGGTGACGTTCTCGCTGTCGATGACCAACGTCGCCTTGAATCGTTCCGCAGCAGCATTCAAAAGCCGGGTTCGTTCGGGATCGCCTTCGACTCGGATTGATTTCGCTTGTTCAAACAGCGTCAGGCCGAGCAGATTGAGTACCTCATAGTCGCCGCTGAAATCGAAGTGGCGTTCGATCATTTCCTGCGAGCGGTCTTCGAGGACTGCGCGGAGATTCGTCTCCGCCTCTTTGAGCCGGCCTTGCTCGCGGTTGACTGTGCCGGTGAGCCATTGCAGCGTCCATCGCGGCGCGGCGGGATCGTCCGGCGAGGTGCCGTGCTTGGCAGCTCGATTCAACGCCTCGACCGCCTCGTCGAGCCGTCCTTCGCGATGCAGCACGCGTGCCAAGTTCAACGGTCCATCAAAGCGACCGAGCTTTTCCACTTCCGTGAAAGCGTCGATCGACTGACGCAACTCCGCCTTCCCTTCGAGGAACAGCCCGATGCCGTAATCGTTCCAGCGTTGCCACGGCGGGATGTCTCGCTTTTGTTCTGCAACAGCAGCGTCCACGCCCTCAACAGCAAACGTCACCGCATCGACGGCCATCGTCGTGATCGGTGTGTCGTTCAGATATTTCTCGCCCGGCTTAAACGACTTGATCGGCTTGTCGCCGGGCTTTGCCGTCTTCGTCACAAAATCCATGTATTGCT
Organism: Planctomyces sp.; assembly: GCA_031387195.1. Classification (GTDB taxonomy): domain Bacteria; phylum Planctomycetota; class Planctomycetia; order Planctomycetales; family Planctomycetaceae; genus SXKJ01. Next base: position 905 of record JANNDA010000071.1, read on the forward strand.
TGTCGAACTTGCGATATTGCAGTTTGACCTCGACCGTGACCGGAGCCTGCACATCGTCGGGCAGCGTGAATTCGTAGTGTGCCACGTTGCCTGCTCCCGGCGGAACCTGATGGTTGTAAAGCGGCGTGAAGATGTCTTGTGGATTGCGGCGATCGATCCGGTTCCCGTCGCGATCGAGCATGAAGACGTTGATGAAATGCGAATAGGGATCAACCTCGCGTTCGGCATCGAGACCACCGCTCTTGCCGATGACTTTGCCATCCGACGTCAGCGTGACTTCAACCCACAATTCGTTTGAGTCCACAGTCCCTTGCGTCAGCGGATGTCCGAGCTTCAGCGTGCGGATGACCGCCTCCAACAGATACTTCTCGCCGCGCTTCAGCACCGGGACGTTCGGCCGGATCGGGGCGATCAGCTTGCCGTCGATCGTGCCTCCCTCTTTCACACCGAAGATATCGACGCGAGTAATCTCCTGTAAAAACTTTCGATGAGTTTCCATCACTTCCGGTTTCGCATCACGAATCCACGCGAGCCCGGTATTCGCTGCCGGGAAGAAGTGATTGTGGATGCTGAGCTTGCTCGACTGATCGAAGTCTTTCGCTCCGAAGTCAGTCGATTGCGCGAGCGGCATGTGGCAGCCGGCACAATTCGCAATCGCTTTCGGTGGGTAATAGAAACTGCGGGCTCCGTGCCCGACGCCGCTGAGCCAGTAGGTGTCGAAGTGATTCTGCCCGCGCAAGAATTCTTTGTAGTGATTCAGGGCATACGGCAGAGAGACCTTGTGGCACGTCGAGCAGAACTCGGCCGTCTTGTGCAACGGCTTCAAGAACGTCTTCTTGTGAAACGAAGGTTTTGCTTTGACCATCTGGTTGTTGACCCATTGCAGCACCGCGTTGTCGCTGGCGGCAAACGGGTAATGCGTCGGCTCCTCGATCGTAAAGTCGGCGTTGCCGCGCGTGCTGTTGACGTGAGTAATCGCGTGACACGTCGTGCAAGTGATCCCGGCATGAGCGGTCGGATGCTGTTGCAGATCGTACTTTGGATCGTCAAACGCACCGCTAAAGAACGGAACCGGATCGTGACAGCCGGCACACCAGCGCGACGCCTGCACGTTGCCGTCGCGTTTGAAGCTGACCTCACGAGTCTCGCGGATTGACGCGAGGTACGCGGGATTGTTGAACGAACTAAACCGGTGCGAACTCTCGGCCCATTGCTTGTGCGCGTCGGCATGACACTTCTGGCAGTAGTCGTCCATCATCAGCGTCTTCGCTGGGATGAAGTTGCCTGACGACGTGCGAGCGAGACTCGGCTCGAAGTATTTCGTTCCTTCTTTCGGCCCGGCGACGTTCCACTGGCGCGGATCTTGCGAATGCAGTGAAACCATCGCCACGACGGCGGCGATCACGACCACGGCGTAACTCAGTCCGATCTTCCATTTGATCTTCGGCCCGGTCAGTCGATGCAGCCAATACAGCCAGCCGCCCATGACCGGTGCGATCACATGCAGCCAATAGATCGTGGACCGAGCGACCGGCTGCTTTAGTTCAAAGCCGCTGATCCGCATCAGCAGCAAGCCGCTGACGAGCACGACAATCGAGACCGTAAACAGCACATAGCCCACCTTGACCGCTCGTCGATTGCGGCGGTCCTTGGCATACAGCATGTGCAACGTCCCGAACACGACGAACGGCGCGATCAGCAACAGGCCGAGCACCAAGTGCCCCAAGAACATGAACTGGTAGAAATAGTTTTGGTACGTCTGCTGGGTGATTGCCTCCAGCCCCGTGATGGCGACCAGATACAGCGAATTCGCTCCCAGCAACGCGATCAATCCAAAGACCACATACAGCAGCTTGCGCAGTCGCGGTGTGACCGCTCGGACGTAAAGCTTGCCAGTCGGAGGCGTCGGCAGTGTGACGCCGGACAATGGCGTGACCGGATTGTTCGGAACAGAATCCATCAGACAACTCCGTTCTAAATGACACACGTTTGCTGGCCATCGGAGTGCCCTACGTCGATGCGCGGTCGCTCAACACCGTCGATCAGCCGGAACGACAACGGCACCACGTGAGATGGCAACCATTCGCCCAATTCGACAGACGACGTTCCGGCCAATTGCAGTTCGCCCTCTTCGAGCCGATACAGACTCAGCTTCCACGGGTATCGGTCCACGATCAGCAATTCCCGCGTGCCGA
>JANNDA010000072.1:0-2148 GCA_031387195.1 Planctomyces sp.
TCCTCACCGTCTCGGAAACCTGCCGCCTCCAAAACCGTTCGATCTACGACTACCTCGTCACCGCCGTTCAAGCTCATTTCAAACAACAGCCGATTCCGTCACTGCTGCCGGGCTCGTGAACGATTACCCTTTGGTCACGTCGGTCCCGGCGACGCCCATCGCGATGCCGATGTCGGCGGCCTTCACAGCCGGTGCGTCGTTCACTCCATCACCGGTCATGGCCACGATCTGGCCGCGCTGTTTCCACGCCTTGACGACGCGCAGCTTGTGTTCGGTGGAGACGCGGGCGTAGACGGCGATCTGATCGACTTGGATTTTGAGTTCCTCGTCCGACAAAGCGTTGAGTTCCTGCCCGGTGACGACGCGATCAGCGACTCCGGCGATGTGCAACTCGCGAGCGATGGCCAACGCGGTTTCCGGATGATCGCCGGTGATCATGACGGGACGGATGCCCGCCGCGCGACAGCGGCGAACTGCCTCCTTGGCTTCCTCGCGAGGCGGATCGATCATGCCGACCAAGCCCGCGAAGATCAGGTCGGTTTCCTCGTATTCGGCTCCCTGAGTTGCCGAATGATCGCGATACGCCAGTCCGAGTACTCGCAGTGCGCGGCCCGCCATTTCGGAATTCGATTGCATGATCTGGCTGCGGCGGTCCTCGGTGAGCGGCTCGACTTGGCCGCCGCGCCGCTCGAAAATGCACTTCGCGAGGATCACTTCCGGCGCGCCTTTGGAGTACATGACGCGAGTGTCGTCCGGCCCGCGCAGCACGACCGACATCGTCTTGCGTTCCGAGTCGAACGGAATCTCGAAGAGGACATGCTGCTCGCGATCGCGAGCTTCGATGCCCGCTTTGAGCGCGGCCACGACCAGTGCCCCTTCGGTCGGATCGCCGATGACTTGCCAGGAATCGGCGGCGTCGCCGCGCGGGCTGACCGTCGCGTTGTTGCACCGCGCGGCCGTGGTCAGAACTTGCATGAGGTCTGACTCGTCACGCGGATTGATTGGCTCGCCCAAGTAACCCGAAGCGTCAGCGAGGGCGGACGCCCCAAGACGCTCCGAATCCGCAGTCTCGTGAAGCGTTCGCCCTCGCTCACGCTTCGGGTTACATGCCGCTTCGCGGCATTTGAGGAACTGTCCGTGAGGTGCGTAGCCGCCGCCCGTCACTTGAAATCGTTCGCCGCCAGTCACGATTTCGCGCACGGTCATTTCGTTGCGGGTCAGCGTCCCCGTCTTGTCCGAGCAAATGACCGTCACCGAACCGAGCGTCTCGACGCTCGGCAGTTTGCGGACCAGCTCGTTCCGTTTGACCATGCGTTGCAGGCCCAGAGCGAGCGTCAACGTCACCACAGCGGGGAGTCCTTCCGGAACCGCCGCGACCGCCAGACTGACCGAGATCAACAGCATTTCCAGCAACTTGCCGCCGCGCGCCAATTGCATCGCGAAGATGATGACCACGATCACCAGGCAGACGAACACCAGCACCTTGCCGAGTTCCGCCAACCGGCGCTGCAACGGCGTCTGTTCGGGCGTGGAGCGTTGCAGCATCCCGGCGATGTGCCCCAGTTCGGTGTCCATGCCGGTCACGACGACGATCGCGCTGGCTTTGCCGGCAGCGGTCACCGTCCCCATGTAAACCATGTTGCGACGATCGCCTAATGGCGAGTTCTCGGGCAACACGCAGTCGGCCTCCTTGTCCACGGGGACCGATTCTCCAGTCAACGAGGCTTCCTGAACGCGGACGCCGAAGCCGCTCAGCAGCCGTGCGTCGGCCGGGATGTTGTCTCCCGCTTCCAGTTCGATGCGGTCTCCCGGCACCAATTCGCTGGCGGGGACCAATTGCAACACGCCGTCGCGGATCACCTTGGCCATTGGCGACGAGAGCTTTTGCAGCGCCGCGAGTGCTCGCCCCGCTTTCTCTTCCTGAAGAAAGCCGATGATGCCGTTGACGAGCACGATGGCCAAGATCGCCGCGGTATCGACCCATTCCGCCATCACGCCGGCGATGATCGCGGCGGCGATCAGAATTCAAATCACCAAGTCCTTGAACTGACCGAGCAGCTTCTTCCAGATCGGCACCGGGGGCGCTTCCGCGAGCGCGTTCCAACCGTGCTGCACTCGCCGCTGAGCCACCTCCTGAGCGCTCAGCCC
>JANNDA010000076.1:0-4934 GCA_031387195.1 Planctomyces sp.
GGCGACGGCGATGATAGGCTGGACGGCCAAGAGGGCGACGATACGGTTCTGGGCGATGCGGGCCACGACATCATTCAGGGCGGCAACGGACTCGATGTCTGTCTCGGCGGAGCGGGCAATGACCACATCGACGGCGGTGCCGACCGCGACACGGTCTCTGGCGGCTCCGGAACCAACGTCATCACGAACGCCGAAGTCATCGACAACCTCTTCACCTTCGATTTCAACAAACTGCTCGTGTGAAGACGCTGGTCACGAACGTAGGTTGTGAGTGATTTGGCGGACTTTGACTGTACCCATTGTGTTGGTGTCGTCTGCTTTTTGAGTACTTTGGCCCAGTTATTTTTGATACGACAGATACGGCAAGCAGAGTCCACGCTGCCAACCCAGGTCACGCGGTTTGCCTGATTTCAGGTTGTGCTGCGTGTAATGACGCAGACGGTTCTACCCATTTTGCCAGATATCCGGACTAATCGGCCTCAGCGACTGACTTCACGTTCACTTCATTGGCCGGTTGTAGTGGTTCGCTGAACGAAGAAGTCAAAGGACTTAAAGGACATCGCACCGGTATGTCGAAAATAGTGGGCAGACAGTTGGCGACGGAACGATTCACTGAACCGCGTGAAGCGATTGTCACACGGTTCCGGAAACGAACGCCGACACAGGGGGGCTTGCTGCTGGGGGTTCTTAAATTTGCGATGCGGTGAACTTCACCAACTCGCTGATTGAGGAATCCCACTGCTGCCGGTCGTAGGCGATTGCGGTCGAGCTGCTTGGTTGCTCACCCCCCCATGTCGTAAGGGAGTTTTCAGCAGGATCGGAACGGAGTCAGTGGAAGATTCCTGCGTTCAGTCGTACTGGCGATGGCGGAGCCATCTCCACTGGAACAAACCCTGAGACAGCCCCAACCCAAGTCACGGTGGGTATCTCGAAAGCCCCGAAGGCTGAGAAGTACCGACCATCGTTCGAGGGGGGTGTCGAAGTGATAACCAAGGTTTCACTTCGACACAGAGTATGTGATTGGAGCCCGCGATGAAGACGATCTTCACTACTGGTCAGGTAGCAAAGATCTGTAAAGTTGCACCCCGTACTGTGAGTAAGTGGTTCGATTCAGGCCGCCTCCGCGGCTATCGAATTCCCGGCTCTCAAGACCGGCGCATCCCGCGTGAACACCTCATTCGATTCCTCAAAGAGCACGGTATGCCATTGGGCGAGCTCGAAGATGAAGCGATGGGGAAGGTTTTGATTGTCGGTGCCGACCAAGTGATCCGCGGCAGCCTCAACGAGATGATGGGCTCAGATGAGTTCAAGCTCGAGACGGCTCAAAGCGGATTCGAGGCCGGGATTCAGGCAGAGTCATTGCATCCGGATTGCGTGGTCGTTGACTTCGCAATGGGACGCAGTGACGCCCTGATGATCGCTGCAAACCTGCGGAAAAACCCTGAGTACGCCGAGACGGTCCTGATTGGACTCCTCAGCGATGAAGACAACGCCAGCGGTTTTGACCGCACGATCTTCAACGAAACGTTCCGTAAGCCCTTCGACGTCGCGTTGTTGGCAGAACGAGTTCGCACTCTGGTCGGTCGCAAAAAGCAACTGGTTTAACTTTACAGAGGAGCGGCGAAGCCCACCGCCGGAGCGCAATTGGCGCCAAGGACGGCTCCGCGGCAGTCGGCTTCCCGACTCAGCCTGATATCAGTGCAGAACCCATGAACTCGGCCGGACACCGGCCGAGTTTTTCTTTTTTTGTGGGCCTGCGCTCGATGACCGATGATGTTGCTCGGCCCGCCAAATTAGCACGACGCGCCAGCGAGTGGTCATTTCGCACAATCGCTCCCTGGTACATCGTGCTTACTTTGTAAAGTAAAAATGCCAGCGACTGGCTGAAGGCCGCACCCTCTTCCAGGGTAACTCGATCCCCTAGACTGCCGACTCTTCAGCGTTACTAGCGCGGAATTTCCAGCTCGATCTGGTGCGCATGGGACGAGCTTTCAGAAAGAGACACGATGAGCGAGCTGGAATTTGACGTGGTTGTGATTGGCACCGGCCCTGGCGGCGAGGGAGCCGCGATGCAGGCGACAAAGCACGACCGGAACGTCGCCGTCGTTGAGCGGTATTCAAGGATTGGTGGTAGTTGCACGCATCTGGCGACGATCCCCAGCAAGGCATTGCGTTACGCCATCTTTCAGATGACCGAGGTCAATCACAACAAGCTCTTTCGAGAAGCGGGCCTGTCGTTGAACCTCTCGTTTCCGGAACTGCGTCGTGGAGCTAAGGCGGTCATTGACCAACAAGTCGATATGCGGCGGACATTCTACGAACGCAATCACGTTCCAGTGACTCCCGGCAATGCGCGATTCGTTGACCCGCACACCGTCGAGATCATCGCTGAATCGGGAGCGAAACAACGGCTGACAGGAAAGGCTTTCGTGATTGCGACGGGGGCTCGGCCCTATCGACCGACAGACATTGATTTCACGCATCCGAGAATCTTTGACAGCGACACGATCCTCAATCTGGCCGAGACTCCGCAGTCGATCACGATTTACGGGGCCGGAATCATCGGCTGCGAATACGCCTCCATGTTTCGCAACCTCGGCTGCAAGGTGAATCTCGTCAACACCCGCGGCAAGTTGCTCGACTTTCTCGATGATGAAATCGTCGATGCGCTCGCATATCACCTGCGCGATCGAGGCGTTCTCATCCGCCACCAAGAGGAGTACTCGCAGGTTGACTCGCGCGACGACGGCATCGTGCTTTCGTTGAAGTCCGGCAAGCAATTGAAGACCGACATCCTGCTCTGGGCGAACGGACGCACTGGAAACTCAGACAACCTCGGACTGGAAAACGTGGGGATCGTTCCCGACAGCCGGGGCAACTTGGCGGTCAACGAGAACTTCCAAACGAGTGTTCCGCACATCTATGCCGTCGGTGACGTGATCGGTTTCCCGGCGCTGGCCAGTGCGGCGTATATGCAGGGTCGAGCCGCTTCGTCTCACTTGATCGACGGTCACTGCGATCGCATGGTGCGAGGCATCCCCAACGGCATCTACACCAGTCCTGAAATCAGCTCGCTGGGCAAGACCGAGCGCGAACTTACGCAGGAAAAGATCCCCTATGAAGTTGGGCACGCGCAGTTCAAAAGCCTTGCCCGCGCCCAAATTACCGGCCAGACCACCGGCATGTTGAAGCTGCTCTTTCACCGCGAGACGCTGCAAATTCTGGGGCTTCACTGCTTCGGAGCGAACGCATCCGAGATCATTCACATCGGCCAAGCCATCATGTTGCAGGCGGGCGAAGCGAACTCGCTGCTCTACTTCATTAACACGACGTTCAACTACCCCACGATGGCCGAGGCATACCGAGTCGCCGCGCTCAACGGCTACAACCGGTTGTTCTGATCAACGTATAGCAGGCGACTCGCCTGCTCATTTTGTTCCCGTTGAAGTACAGGCGAGCCGCCTGTGCTACTGGTGTTGAGCGTCAGAGAAGGAGTCGGCGTGAGTGGCGAATGAGCGTTGAATAAGGGAGCCACCCTTGAGCAGCGTTTTTTCCGAGAGTTCTGGTGATAAGCACCAGACTCTTGGGGGGTTCGAAGGAAGTTGACGGTGGCGCAGCACGAGGTGATTCGGCGGAAGGTATTGGTTAACGGGATGAGTTAGCGGGCGGTGGCCGCAGAATTGGGTCACTCGCGGAAGGCCGTGGATCATCCGCTGCCGCCGGGGTATCGGCGGACAGAGCCGCAACTGTGGCCGGTGTCTGAGCCGGTACGAGCGATCATTGAGGCTTGGCTGGAAGCGGATCGGAGTCGTCCGCGGAAGCAGCGTCACACGGCTCAGCGCGTGTTTGAGCGGCTGGGAGACGAACATCAATTCGCTGGGAGTTATTCGTCCATTCAGCGGTTTGTGGCGGCGTGGAAGCGTCGAGCAGGTCAGTTGACTACCGAGGTATTTTTGCCGTTGGTGTTCACGGCGGGTAAAGAGGCTGCGGTCGCGAGCGAGATCTCCGCAAAAAGTTCGTCGAGCTGCGAAGCTGGTACTTGTTCGACACGCGTTTCTGCAATGTGGCCAGCGGAAATGAAAAAGGTCACGCCGAGAACTTGGTGAAGCGTGTGCAGCGGACGTGCCTAGCCTGAATTATTCATAGCTCGTCACAAAAATGGCCTCGTGTTGTCTTTAAGTGATTGTGAGGACCAGGACTTGAAGACGCGCGGAGGCCACGATGAGTTGACAGACTGCGTTGGGATTTGCATTCGAGTTTGGGGATCGGCCGATTCAGGTGGAGGTGTCGCAGACGCCGCTCTCCAGCGATGCGGGGTTGCTCATTTTTCGGCAGATGGATGAGCGGGTGCGGTACACCGAGCAGTTTGCCAACGCGCTGCGGGGTGACTCGCGAGTGGGGCCGACGCACTCGTGGTCGGACATGGTGCGGCAACGAGTCTACGGGATGCTCGCCGACTACGAAGATCAGAACGATCACGACGCACTGCGCAGTGATCCGATCTTCAAGATCATCGCGGGCCGAGACTCGTGTGATCCGCAGCAGGATCTCGCCAGTCAGCCGACGCTGTCGCGATTTGAAAACGCCATCTCGATTGCCGATCTCAATCGCATTCGCGAGCTGTTCGTGACTTTGTTCATTCAATCGTTTGATGTGTCGTTAGGAGGCGCGCCGCCGCAGTGGATCACGCTGGACTTGGATGCGTGGGATGATGCGACTCACGGGCAGCAGCAGCTCACACTGTTTCATGGGCACTACGACCAGTACCAGTATTATCCGTTGGCGATCACCTGCGCGGAGAACGATCAACTCGTGATGGTCAGTCTGCGGCATGGGACGGCGACGGCCTTTCTGGGAGCCGATGACGACTTGCGGTACATCGTGGAGCGAGTGCGTGCGGTGTGGCCCGACATCGAGATCCACGCGCGTGCCGA
>JANNDA010000095.1:0-2589 GCA_031387195.1 Planctomyces sp.
CCAACCCTTAAAGACGTTCTGGACCACCCGCCAGCAAACCCGCCCCGGCCTCCACGCCCGATCCCGCCTCTCCCCCGCCTAACCAAAATTCGCAAACGCTGTTCTGCACTCAAGTCCCACCTCCTCCAAATGATCAATGACCGACGACCAATAACCTAATGATCAATTCCGTGTTCCGTCCGCCTTGTTGCTTCGCACACGTTGAATTAGCGTGCCTGCGTTCTTTCTCCCGAAAAAAGGTGTGCTTGAGATGTCCCCTTCTGCTGTTCAACTGCGAGTCGATGGTGAAGTCGCGCAGCCGAGTTTGTTTTCCTTCGATGACCTTTGCTCGTTTCCGGAGGTTGACCAAGTTCGAGATTTCAGCCGGTTTCATCCGAATCGGCCGGGTGACGGCGTGACCTTGCGATCGCTGCTCGACCGAGTTCGTCCGGTTGCGACTGCGAGCTACCTCACATTGCACGCGACGAAAGATGACTTCGCCGCCAGCATTCCTCTGGCGGCCATTGTCGATGAGTCGGTACTGGTTTATCAGCTCGACGGAGCGCCGTATCCGGAAGCGAAGGGCGGGCCGTTTCGATTCCTGATCAAAAATCCGGCGGCATGTCACACGGACGAACTCGACGACTGTGCGAACGTCAAATTCGTCGATCGGATTGAGCTGACCTCAGGCAAAGGCCGAGACACACGCCCGCACGATGAAGTTCAACACGAAGCGTTGCACGCCCACTAACCCGAAGCGTGAGCGAGGGCGAACGCTCCAAAACGCTCCGGATTCTCCGTCACGCGAAGTGTTCGCCCTCGCTGACGCTTCGGGTTACTTTTCGGTTTCGTTTCACAACAGATTGATTTTGGGCTCGCTGCGAACGACGCTTCGCGCGAGCCGAACATTATGCCTTCCATCCGTATTTCCAATTTGAGAATCGACGTCCGGCAGCCCGAGGCGGAATTGCCGCAGCGGCTGGCAAAGAAACTCGGACTCACAGAAGCCGACATCTCGCGATGGCGCATCCTGCGCAAGAGCCTTGATGCGCGATCGCGGACCAGCCTCAAGTTCGTTTACACAATTCTGGTCGAACTGCTGGATGGTGTATTGGCTGAGAAACTACTGGCGAAGCCGCCCACCGATGTCGAACTGTTTGCTCCGCCGCAGTTCGAGGATGTCATACCGGGATCAAGTCCGCTCGAACAACGTCCGGTCGTGATCGGTTCCGGGCCAGCGGGTTTGCTCGCGGGATATTTATTGGCGGTGAAGGGTTATCGGCCGCTCATCATCGAGCGCGGGCAAGCAGTCAAAGAACGCGTCCCCGCCATTCGCGAATTCGATTCGGGAGGCGTGCATGATCCCGAAAACAACTACCTCTTCGGTGAAGGAGGTGCCGGAACTTTTAGTGACGGCAAGCTGACCTGCCGCTTGAGTGGGCCGGACGTTGATTGGGTGCTGACGCAATTCGTCGAATGCGGCGGAAAGCCGTCGTTGATGTACGAGCAGCGACCGCACTTGGGGAGCAATCGCTTGCCGCTGATCGTCCGCAATTTTCGTCGCAAAATCGAAGCACTCGGCGGCGAGTACCGTTTCGGTTGCTGCTTAGAAGGACTTGATATCGCCGATGGTCGGCTGAAAGGTCTGCAAACCTCCGGCGGTTACATCGCGACCACGCAAGCAATTCTCGGCATCGGACACAGTGCTCGCGATACGTATCGAATGCTGTTGGACGCGGGCATTCCGATGCGACAGAAGGCGTTTCAGCTCGGTCTGCGGATCGAGCAACCGCAGGAGCAAGTCAACCGGCACAAATACGGCAAGCCTGAGTATCTCGCGTTACTCGGCGCGGCTGATTACACGCTGACTGCTCACGGGCAGCGTGACGTGTATTCGTTCTGTATGTGTGCCGGGGGGATCACGATCCCCAGTGTGTCCGAACCCGGTTGCATCGCGACGAACGGCATGAGCAACTCACGACACGATACGCCGTTCGCCAACAGCGGCATCATGGTCACTCTCGAACCCCACGAGTTCGGCAGCGACGACGTCATGGCTGGTGTCGAGCTACAACGCCGCTTCGAGTCCCTCGCCTTCGAGCTTGCCGGCCGCAATTACTTTGCACCGATTCAGACGGCGGCTGATTTCCTCGCGGGCCGAACGCCGCCGAAGGATCAACGCTTGGCGAGCTCGTATGAACGAGGCACAGCCGCGTTGAATCTCGGCGAGTTTCTGCCGCCCGTCATCAATGCCGCGATTCGAGCCGGATTGCCGGTCATGGACCACAAGTGGCACGGCGATTTTTTGAAGAACGCAAATCTGCTCGGCCCAGAAATGCGCGGCAGTTCGCCGGTGCGTATTGAGCGAGATCTTTCCACGCGACAGTCTCCCGCCTGCATGGGCCTTTATCCCGTCGGTGAGGGAGCGGGCTTTGCCGGCGGGATCATCAGTGCCGCAGTCGATGGGTTGCTCAGCGCGAAACAAATCGTGCGGCAGTTCTCGCAGCAGCGTTAGTGTAGTCCGCTCTCGCCGAGAGCGGACGCGGCGCGCAAAGCTCGCCGCGCAAAAGGCACTCGGCGAGAGCCCTCTACACAGCGCTGCAATAATTG
>JANNDA010000097.1:0-17815 GCA_031387195.1 Planctomyces sp.
TTTTCGGCGGCCCCCCCCCGTAAAACCGCCCGCGCGTCCACCGCGCCCGGGCGGCCCCCCCCCCCCGCACATACTCCGCCCCCCCTGCCGGGGCGCCCCCCCCCTCCGGCTCGCCTGTTTGATCGTTGTTGAAAACCGGCGGCGAGACCTGCACGAGCAAGTAGCCGTCATCACCCCGCCGATGCGGCACGACGACAATATCCGACTGCCGTCCGTCGATCTCACACACGACCTCGAAGTCCCGCGTCGGCGTGTATTCCTGAGCGGCGAACTCCACCTTCGCCGAGTTGTAGGACGGCCACTCTTGGCCGTCTTCCACACCACCGACGGCCAAGAGTGGCCGTCCTACGGTCACTCTCGCCGGATGCGTCGAACATTTCACTTCACGCAATGGCAACGCCGAATTCACCGTCACGCTCAACGACAACTCACGCAGCGGCTTCGTCCGCAGCAACTCACTCCGCAAGCCATACGAGTACCGATACTGGTTCGCTCGCAACGGCAGCACCTGCGTGTAAACAATCTTGATCCGCTTCTCCGAATGCGGCTCGATCGGAAACACGCGGGCTTTGAAAATGTTCCCGCCAGCCCATTCGAGCAGCCCCGGATCGCGCCGCTCACGCAGGATCGTCTCGTAGATCTCGCGAGCCCGCTGCTTCTCGACGACGTCCGCTTCCACGAGTTCGTTGCCGATCCACATCCCGAACCCACTGATCGAAGCCTCCTGCGGCAGCGGAAAATGAAACACCCCTTCCAGCCGCGAGACCGTGTGATTGACGAACGATTCTTCGATCGTCGTCCGAGCGATCTGGTCGCGAATCTCAACGCTGACTTTGTGATAGCCGACCGTCAGCGGCTCGTTGCGCCCATCGGGCAGATTGACGATCAGCGAACCGAGCGATTCGTTGCTCGATGTCCCCTCGAAGCCCGCCAACCACAGCGGTGTCTGCGCAACATCGACGAGCTTCTCATCACGATCGACTCGGACAAGCTGCTTCTCGTTGGGTTTGAAGAGACGACTCCCGTCTCGCGGAGCGAGCAGTACGTAGCCGTCACGCTCCGCGTGACGAGCCGGTCGTTCATTGTCCGCATTTGGCGGCACATCGGATTTCGGAGTCGCGTCACCTTTTTGTGAAGCCGGTGTCGGTGGAGCATTCGGCTCGTCTCGCGGAGCGAGACGGCTACGTACCTGCACCTGCCCGCTGTGCAGCCGAGCTTTCGTCGGTGACATGCACTCGATCAACGATCCTGGGCCGAGCGTCAGTTCCACCTCCGACGACAGCCTCACCTTGACTGCATTCGCCCCGCGCAGCTCTGTGCGTAGCCAGTCTCCTGGCTTGAGCAACATCTCGCGACAGACCGGCGTCCAGCGTTTCGCCAACATCGGTCGCACGACAACGATTCCCTGAGCCTCTGCCACTTTGCCAATCCGACCATCCTCCGTCAGCGACTGGGCGACAACAAACTTCTCGTCGGCGACGGCAACATTCATCGCAATCAGTTGCAGATCTGCGATCGGCGGAATGAGGTCGATGCGACGAGCGTTCGCACGATTCCACTTCTGGCCCTGAGCAGTTCTCTCGCCCGGCCACGCTGTCAGTCGCAACAGCCGCTTGGACTCCGCTTCGGCAAACGCCTCAACCGAGATGACCCCCTGCGGCGTGTCCAACTTCGCGAAATACACGAAGCAGTCGCGTCCCTCGATCTGCTCACGAGACACTGGTCGCATCGTCAACAGTGCTGAGGCATCTTTGATTCCAACATCCAGTAGTCCGACCAAATCAATCTGCTTGTTCGCACTCAGGAACCACGGCGAGTCACTTTCACTGACTGTGTTGGCCACCTCATCCACTCGCCACAACCGCGAGCCAGCCGCGACCTCGTACCGCTGCGGTGATTCTTCCTTGCGTACCAAGCCCGGAGCACGCACCCAAATCTCGGCCGAGTCCCGCACGTTTTTCACGAGCCGAAACTGCAACGTCTCCGCCCCGCGCAATTCCGCGAGTACCTCTGAAAACGGAACCGCTCCGCTGACCGGAGTCGGCTGCGATGTCAGCAACCCCATGACAACAATCGCCGCTGAAACAGCCAAGGCGGCTAGGCCACGCCAAGCGAGTGTGAGCATGGAAGTTTTCCTCGAGGAGGATGGGCACTCTTGCCCGTCTGTGTTTTGTGTCGCAGCGACGGGCAAGAGTGCCCGTCCTACGAAGACCTCAGCCGATTGCTCTGCCAGTACGTCGAGCCGTTTGCGATCTAGTGGCGGAACATCGGCATCGACAATTCGCAGCAGTTGTGCCAGCCGTTCGTCATCTCGATCGTGAGTGTTGTTTTCAGTCATGTCTGCGTATCCCGATCAGCTCGCACTGGCGTCGGTTCGCGAGTCAGTGCTTCAAACTTGGCCCGAAACTCCCGCCGTGCGCGAGCCAGTTTCGACTTGATTGCCTCGACCGAACCGCCGAATCGGATGGTCATTTCCTCCAACGATTGCTCGTCGAGATATTTCGCGGTCAGCAACGAGGCGTAGTCGGCTGACAATTCGGCAAGCACACCGCGCACGAGTTCGGCCAATTCACGCCGCTCCCAAATCTCATCCGCCGATTCAACTCCGTCCCACCATTGCCGCAGGTCGATTGATCCAGCCTCCGCGAATTCACGCAGCCGCTCTGTTCGACCAATGCGTCGCCAGTGCGCCGCCGCCTGATGATGAGCAATCCCCGCCAACCAACTCCACAGCGATCCTCGACTGGCATCGAACTGACTCGCCGCACGAGCCGCCGCCAGAAATGTTTCTTGAACGACGTCACCCACTTCGACCGATTGATTCCCAATCAACCGGCCGACATAGCGCCAGACATCCGCGTTGTATCCGCGATACAACGCAGTCCACGCATCTCGGTTGCCCTCCCGCAAACCGCGGATCACGGCAAGTTGGTCATGCTCGTCCAGCAAGCGACTGTCTCATGAGTAAGTGCCAACGAACTGAATGAGAATTGTCACTGAGAGGCGGAAAGGTGTCGCACGAATTCCAAAAATGTTCGTTGCGGATTTGCGGAGCGAAGGCAATCAGTTCATCAGGCTCCGGACGGGGGCGCACGACGAACTTCGCGCTTCCACACACTAACCCGAAGCGCCAGCGAGGGAAATTCGCACTAATCCCTCGTTTACACTTCGGGCTTGTATGAAACCATGAATAATCCCGGTTAGCCGCGAGGTGGCGTCAGTAAAGCCTGCAATTCTTCCAGAGACAGCGGCGGCGGGAACTCGACGTTGCGATAAATCTCTGACAGCGGCACGCTCAGCCCCAGCGTTGGGAATTCGAGGACCGCATCCAATCCTGTCAGCGGAATCATCAGCCAGGCGACGCCGTCCGATTGGCGGACGTAACTCATCACGCGCGGCTCGTCCTGATTCACCAAGACGTACTGCTGAAGCGACTCCGATTGCAGGTAGAGGTCAAACTTGGTGCCTCGATCGTAAGACGCCGTGGATGGTGATAAGACCTCAATGACCACTTGCGGATTCAACAACGTGTCTCGTTTGCCATCTTGGAACTCGATCGGCGGACAGGCCACGACGATGTCGGGATACATGTAGGACCGAGAGCGAGGCGCAAGAACTCGCATGTCGTGCGTATAGGCCCGGCAGGGTTTGTCGCGCAGAGCCACCTGCACGGCCACAAACAGGTTGCCCGACGCCAGATTGTGGCCCTCCGTCGCGCCCGCCATCGCGAAGATTTCGCCGCGCAAAAATTCATGGCGTATCTCCGACGCTCGTTCAAACGACAGATACTGCTCTTCGGTCATCAAGTTTTTCGGAACCGTGGACATGGCGTCCTCCTTTAGCGGCTCATCCTAAATGGACTCGCGAAGGATTACATCCAAGCGAATGTCACGGCCAAAGAGTTCAGGCTCATCCATGTATGAGTCCCTCTCCATGTCCTCCGTGCAATCAGGTCCAGGATATTGGACACGGATTGCACGGAGGACACAGAAACGCGGGCGATTCGCTCGCTACGGCCCTTCGATCGTGACCGCCATGATCACGGGCGAGGTCACGTCCTTCCCTTTGACGAGTTCAATCGTCTCGATCTTGTCAGCTCGTTTCGGGAGGACGGAGAAGAACCGGATCTGTTGGCCGCGCAGTGCGAATGCGAATTTCGACTGCGGCACATCGACGCGCTTGATGTAGTCGGCGAAGTGTTCGCCGTTGAGTAGTGCGTGATCCTCGGTCTTGCCGTCGGCGTACTTGAGCCGCACGATGACACACGTCGTTCCCTTCTCGCTGGCCGGCCAGCCCCAGCCGCTGATGCCGCCGAGGAAGTGAATCGCCTTCGCGTTGGAGTTGCAGGTGAGCGTCACCGATTTCGGCATCGTCGGCGGCTTGTCTCCGTTGGTTCCGTGCAACATCACGGCGTTGAGTGCGCGGCCCTGTTGCGGATCGACCAGCACGAATGGAATGCCCTCGAACAGCTTCGGCTTCCAATCGGGGAAGAGCAGTTTTTGCTCGTCGTGCTCGCCGTCGTGGAACATCGCTTTCGCGGTCGAGACGGTCGCCACCTTATCCAACGGGATCGGCAGGTACTTGCCTCGCTGCGTCAGGAATTCCAGCAAGTCGCGGAGTTCCGTCGGCGTGTGCATTTTCTCGACACCTTCGGGCATCAACGACTTCTTGGACGAGATCAGCTCTTCGATGTTCTCGCGCAGAATCGTGTGTTTCTTGGCTTCGACGTCAATCAGTTCAATGGCCGTTTTCGACTCAGACGCCAGCAAGCCGGTGAAGACTTTGCCGTCGTCAGTTTGCACGGTGTAGATGCGAAAATTCCCTTCGACCGAGCGGCTGGGGTCGAGGATGTGGATGATCAATTCATGCTTCGGATGGACCGCCATGCCAGTGAGATCAGGACCAATCTTGGTCCCCTCGCCGGAGTGTGTGTGACACTTCGCGCACGTCTTCTTGAAGACCGCTTTGCCGTTCGGGACATCACCGGTCTTCTCGATGGTCGGCAGCAATTCGTCGATGACCTTCTGCCGATCGGGATTTGGCAGCCCGCCCCCTTTGGCCAGCAGCGGCTTGATCCGCTTGGCGAGTTCTTTGTCCGGGTGATTCGCCAGCGCTTGCTTCTGTTCCAGCGACAGATCACTGAGTTCAATTGCTCCTGCTTCGATCGCCACGATCAGCGACTTGGTCCAATCGGCTCGCGCGAGCAACGCTCGCATTGCCGTTTGCCGCACGGTCGGTGTCAGTGTCGGCCAACCGCCAATCAACGTTTCGCCTGCGGCGGACGATTCGCTGAGCCCAATCGCTTCGACTAGCCCCGTGGCCAACTCGGCCGATGTGCGCGGCGTGATGAGCTTGGCGAGAGTCGCGGTTGTATCGCCGTCGAGCTTCTTGAATTCCACCAACTGCTTCGCGGCGGCAATGCGGTCAGCTTCCTTCGCCTTGTCGTTGGATGCGAGCGCCAGAAATCCTTTCGCGATTTCGGCCACATGCGATTCGAGAGCCTTGCTTCCGATGCGGGCCGCGAGGTTCACGAGCACTCCGCGTTGCGCGGGAGCCAGTTGATTCAGAATGACAAGCAGTGATTTCTCCGCCGCTTCGTCCAACTTCGCCGGTTTATCTTTCGGCCAACCTGCGGCCAATCCCGCGATCGTGTCTTCGAGTATCGGCGAACTTGATCGTTTTGAATTTGCGATGAGCACTTCGCCAATCGAATCGACCGGAGCGCCACGACCAAAATGTTCCGCTACTCGGCGAGTGATCTCATGTGCCGTATCGTTGAGGTTCACCTGAGATTTGTCGAAGGCCATGTTGACGAGCGCGATCAGAAAGTGCCGATCGTGAGCAGCACCCGCCGCCGTGAGCGCATCGCGGAGCCAGCGGTCGCTGGTGTTGTCTGGCCGAGTGGCCGCAATCGCCAAGGTATTCGCCGCCTTTTCGGACGACGGCATCTCGGAGAGTGCGAGGAATGCGGCCAATCGGACTTGCGGGTCTTTGTCCTGACAGAGGCCGCTCGACACGATCGCCTCGACCGACTTCGGTTCGCGAGGCAACACACGCACTGCGTTAATCCGCCCCGCCGCCGAATTGTGTCGCAACGCACCGACAATCGCTTTCGTCGCGTCCGGGTTTGTGCCGTTCAAAGCGGCGCGGCCATGCAACGTCCAGACCGCATGATTGAACGAGTTACTCTGCCCAATCTCGTCCACCGAGTAATCATTCGCGAGACCGATCAAAGTCTGAATCACGTCCGCATTCTTGTTCTCGACAATCAACCGCTGAGCGTGCGAGCGCCACAGCTTGTTGCCGGTCTGTAACGCATCAAGCTGGCCTGCGACCGTCGAGAGATCCGGATTCGGCGGGATGATCGGCTGACCGTCTTCGCCCTTCCACACGACGCGATAAATCCGCCCGTGCTTCTTGTCCCGCAGGTCGATCTCGTAGGCGTTCCCTTTGCCGGTCTTGTAGCCCGCCGGGGTCGGGTTGTGTTGCACGATGATGTAGTACCAGTCGATCACCCAAAGCTGACCGTCGGGACCGACCTCGGCCATGATTGGAGCGGACCATTCGTCGTCGCTGGCGAGAATGTTCCACGGATTATTCGAGCGGAAGCCCGCTCCATCCGGACGCAGCACGAACGTCGAAACCAGTTTTCCGGTCGGCTCGCACACGAACGCCGTGCGATTCCAATACTCCTTCGGCCAGCTTCTCGCCGTGTAGAGCGCGTGTCCCGCCGCAGCCGTGAAGCCGTTGTGATGATCGACTTGCCGTACCTTGTCGCTGAATGGCTCGATCTTGTTCCGATCCGCGATCCCGCCGAGCACGCTGGCTGACCAGCCGCGCACTTTTTCGTAGTAGCGATTCGCGATCGGCATGTATTCGCTCGGATTGCCGTTCGCGGTGGAGCCGAAAATCAAACCCTCTTCGCTGAGACCGAGGCCCCAAGTGTTGTTGTTGGTCGAACGAAGGAACTCGACGTCGGTCACGCGAACGTCGCCCACATCGTTTAACCGCACGCCGGAGGCACGCGCGTTTGAATTGCCACCAGAGTCGGATTTGTCAGAAGACGCCGCCCCCGACGCGCGTGCCTGCGGCGCGCGGTTAAACGAGTCGCCTTCCACCTTGAACCGGAAGAATCCCATGCGGAACGATTCGCCGGTCTTCTTGCCATCGTCGTACACGGGCTTCGAGTTGTTGTAGCCCTGCATCCCGTAATACCAGTTGTCGAGGCCGTACTGAAAATTACTCACCCCGCCATGCGTGTCGCCGAGTGCCCAGCCGGTGATTAACACTTTGCGAATGTCGGCCTTGTCGTCGCCGTCGGTGTCCTTGAGGTACACGGTCTGCGGGCCGTCCTGCACGATCGCTCCGCCGCGATAAAACGCGATCGCGGTCGGGATGCTAAGCTGTTCGGCAAAGATCGTGAACTTGTCTGCCTTGCCGTCGCCGTTGGTGTCCTCGCAGATACGAATGCGGTCACGGCCCTTGGTCGGTTCTTGCAGCTCGTTCGGGTAGTCGAGCGTTTCGCAGAGCCACAACCGGCCGCGCTCGTCCCAGTTCATCGAGAGCGGTTTTCCGATTTCCGGATCGGCGGCATACAGCTCGACCGCAAACCCAACTGGTGTGATGAAGTGTTTCAATGATTCTTCACCCGACAACGGCTTTTGCAGCTTCTTGACTGGTTCGGCCATCGCGCCCCACTGCTTGCTCGGCGGATAAAACGGGATCACCGAATCGACGTACTCAAACGGTTTCACATCTTTGCGCGGAGCGGTCATCTCCGGCCGATCGGAGAAACTCGGCACCTTGCTGACGTCGTCATTGCACGCCCAACGAATGCCCCGCTCGACGAGATTCTGAAACCCAGCGTTACCCCACGTCCGCTCGTCATGTCCCCACGCCGTGTAGAAGACTCGCCCCTTGCCGTGAGTTCGCACCCACGTCCACGGCTCACTAGCCCGACGCGCAAGCGAAGGTTCACCGCCGTCACCTTCGTCGCGAGTCTCCAACACAACGCGATTCTTCTCGTTGTGCTTCGTATGGACGTAGGTCTCATCAAAACTCTCGAAGCCGCGATATCCCAGCATCAACGGATGCGATTTCGCCGCTTCGGTCGGAGCGACTCGAAACACGCCCGTCCCATGCCGCAGAAACTGCCCGCCCATCAGCGCGACGATTTCGTCGTTGTTGCGAAAGCAGTAACTCGCGCAGTGCAACGGCACGAATCCCTTGCCGCTCGCAACGTAATCGAGCAACGCCTTGGCTTGCGCATCTTCGATCTTGTCGATGTTGGCAAACAACACGACCCCATCGAACTTTGCGAGATTCTCGGCATTCAGATCGCCGACGACATCGGTGTATTCCAGCTCAATCCCACGAGCCTTCATTACCGGCTGCAACTGCCCGAACCGAGCACGCGGCTGATGATGCCCGTTGTCGCCCAGATACAGCAGCTTGAGCGGCTTCGAATCGGCGGCTGACACCGATAATTCGAATCCAACGCACAACAACAACAGAGTCACGAGGAAACGCATTTCAATTGCTCCGTTAATCAACCATTCAAAAGTGTGTTCTCAACTGCTCGGAATGTATGCCCCCAGAATTCACTTTGATCCCTTCCGAGTTTTCTTCACCGTTCGATTTGGAGTCCCGTTCTTTTTCGCATTCTGTGCGGCGATCCATCGCTGCTGCAACTTGATCCAATTGGTCCATTGACTCATTTCGGGATCGTCAATGCTGAGCTTCTTGGGCGGCTTGGTGGCCATCATTCATCCTCCGCGAAGAAGTCGGAATCGACTCGTTTGATTTCATAGGTTTGCATCACGGTGACTCCGACATTGTGCGCGATCATCAACTCGGCCATTCGCTGACCATCGACCAACACGATCTTTCGTTCGATGCGGGTGATGTAGTCCTCGGCGTCTTTGGAGAAGTTGGACGTCGTGATCAACACTCCTTTGCGAGCACGAAAGCCTTCCATGCTACCTGCGAACGCTTGTACGACGGGGCGACCGACAGTTCCTTCCCAACGCTTCGCTTGAATGCAGATCACATCCAGTCCGAGCTTGTCTTCTTTGATCGTCCCATCAATCCCACCGTCACCGCTGCGACCGAGGACTTGTCCGGCGTCTTCCAACGAACCGCCATATCCCATCGCCACCAGCAACTTCACGACGAGGCGTTCAAAGAAGCGCGGCGAGCAGCGTTTCACTTGCTCGATGATCTCCAGAATCAGTTCTTCACGCAGCGACTGGTAGCCATCTTCAATGAGGTCTTCTGGAGTCGCAGCACTCGATTCACTGATGGATTCTTCAGCCAGAACAACCTCTGTTGCGGGTGTTGGCTTCAGACAGTCAGCACCACCAATCTGTTTCAAGAACCGAATGTCGATCTTCGCTGGCTTGTTCTTCAGCACTCGCTGGCCGGACTCGGTAATTTGAATCGTGCCGCGTTTGGGGCTCTGTAACAGCCCTCCCTTTTTGAGATAGGTCTTTCCCCAAGCGACGCGATTGTAGAAGACCGTTTGCTCACCACCCGAGTGCATCAACTGGAGGTCTTCCGCCGCGACATTCATCCGCTTGGCGACCAGATCGTAGACCGCAGAGTTCGAGTGCTCGGCACCGTCCGCGATCGCTTCGAGCAGCGGCAACATCATGGATTGAAAATCGGGGACGGCCATTGCAATTCTTCCTCAACGTTTGGATTCCGCCATTCAAGTGGCACGCAGTCACCATTTGTAAGAGCGTGACTGCAAAGATCGTTACTTCTCATGGAAAACCTTTTGCACGAAGTGATACAGCGCCTGCTTCCACTCCGGCGCGTCGTGGCCGCGGTTGGTGACGTGCCAGACGTGCGGGACTTCTTTCTCCTTCAGGAACGTGTGGAATTCCTGGCTGATACGGAAGAGTCCGTCTTTGGTGCCGCAGGAAAGCCAGAGCAGCTTCAGTGACTTGGCCGCAGCGGGATCGGGGATGAGTTCGGCAGGCTTTTTAGTGTTCGGGGCTGACGAGAATCCGCCGACCCAAGCGAACGTGTCGAGGTGCGCCAGTCCGAAGTTCAGCGATTGGCCGCCGCCCATTGACAGTCCGGCCAGAGCGCGGTGTTCGCGATCGGGGGCAGCGCTGTAGCGGGACTCAATGGTCGGGATGACGTCATCGAGCAAGTCGCGTTCAAACGTCGCGAATGCCGGAGCCGACTTGAAAACATCACCTTCGGCTCGGTCATTCTTTTGAGCACGCCCGTTCGGCATGACGACGATCATCGGGACGGCCTTGCCATCAGCGATGAGGTTGTCGAGCAACACGTCCGGTTGAGCGAAGCGTTGCCACTCCGTCTCATCGCCGCCGATGCCGTGCAACAGGTAGAGCACGGGATACTTCTTCTCCGTCGAATAGCCGGGCGGAGTGTAGACCTGCATCTTGCGTTTCGTGCCGACCGTCTTCGAGTCGTACTCGACCATCTCCAGCTTGCCGTGCGGAACATCCTCCCGCTTCCGATCGAATCCAGCGGGCGGCTCCGGAAACGCCGGCACGTCGTCGAGGTTCAGAGCAATCGGGCCGCCAAACTCGCGCGGACCTGCACGACGCCCCTCCTGCCTTGGCTGGGTGTCTTGTGCCGGGGATGTGACTCCAGAGTACGAATACTTCGACACCGTCTCCCAAGCGATCTGTTGCAGGATTGCGTGTTGAGCGTCGTCCACACCTCGTTCGCCGAGCTTCAAGCCGACGGGGCTGATGCGATAGATCGTGGCGAAGTTGCAGTATGACGTCAGGGCCATGACTTGGCCGTTGCCGTGGCCGATCGGATCGCGGAACAGTTTTGATTGATTGCTGATGCCGGGGAATTTGCCGTCGACGATCATGGCTCGCAGTTTGTTGATTGCGTTGCCGACCGGGACGACGAAGACGGCTCGCTTGCCGTGCTGCTTGTTGAGGTCATCGACTTGCGCCTCCAGCTTGATCCGCCATTCATCGACGGCGGCTTGCAGGTCGGCAATCTTGGCGTTGTCGCGCTGAGCGTTGTCCGTGATGAATCCGGGGGAGTCGCGTGGCACGTCGAACGGATACCACGATGCCTGCACGAGCAATCGCAGGTTCGGATTGTGCTTCAGACCTAGCTCGGTGAAGTTCGTGATCCCTTGATCGGGGATCGCGACGTGAGCAGCCATCGTGAAGACATCCACCTCGCCGCCGATCAGCGCGGGCTTGGCTTTGTTCTTGTCGTCGGCCAAATCCCAATGCTGGATAACTCGCGAGCCGCCGATGCCCTGAGTTCCGGCCAGCTTGTGCCCTTGAATGTTCGCCGATTTCACAAGCTGCTCGATGGCCGGCGGTACGAACATGTGGAAGCTGTGGCCGGTGTAGAAGACCCGCTGGCCAGCGGGTGGCTTGGCGTCTTCGGCGGATGCGCTACCGCAAGAGATGAACGCGAGCACGGCCACGCAGCGGAACAGCAACAGACGACGCACATCGAAGGTCACGTTGAATCGCATGGCATCAAGCTCCGGAATACGAGTCGTAGGATGGGCACTCTTGCCCGTCTGCTTTCGAGATCGATGCCTCCAAGAGACGGGCAAGAGTGCCCGTCCTACAGGCGGCTCACTGCTTCTTGTTCAAATTCGATCCTAGCCAAGTCACGGCGTTGGCCACGATCTTCAGCGGCTGTTCTTGTTTGAAGACAGGATAGGTTTCGTGGCCGGGACGGAAGTAGAAAACGCGGCCCTCGCCGAGCTTCCAAATGTTTCCACTGCGGAAGCGTTCGCCGGCAGCCCAGCTTTCCTCGAAGAGCACCTCGTCAGGCTCGGGAACGTGAAACGGATCGGCATACATTTCGGTCTGCGGAATCTCGAACGATGCGGGCAGCCCCTTGGCGATCGGATGATCGGGCTTCAGGACTTTGACGGTGCTCGGCTTGCCGTCGGCTCGGTAGGAGGGGAAGACACAGTTCGGCAGATCGACTCGCACGGTGAGTTGTGCTCCGCGTTTCATCGCGTAGTAAGCGGGCGTGCGAATCGAGTCCGCTGTGGGGACGAAGCGGCCCTCGGGAGCGATGAACTCAAACTTCACCGGCGGCCCGTTCGGCGGGTCGGGATATCGCCGCCGCGCATCGTCGCGAGTCCGCTCGTTCATCGCTTCGACGAACGGCGCGGACCAGTGGGCCGAGTGCAAGCCGATAAACGCCAACTGTCCTCGCTTGATTCGCGCGACGATGTCCTTGGCCATCTCTGGTGTGATGTCGTTGTGCCGCACATGCCCCCACCAGACGAGCACGTCAGTGTTGTCGAGCAAGCTCGCTGGCAACCCCTTCTCAGGTTGATTGATGTTGGCCGAGATGACCCGCAATCCCGGTTGCTTGCCGAGATGCTCGGCAAGCGCGTTACCGAGGAAGTTTTCATAAGCCTGCTTTTGAGCCGGCTGCTGCTCGTCCCAGACGACGACGCGAATGAGCGGCTCGGCGGCGAGTGACGTCGCCGACAAGCAAACAATGGAAAGGATCAGTCCAAGAAACACACGGCAACGATTCATGTGAGCGCCTCAACCTTTGGAGTACGGTGTGTCAGCACCGCTTTGGATCGTGGCGAAGCCACTTTCTTTGGTCGGAAAACTCCAACAATCGAACGTGTTCCAAGTGAACACGAGCCGAAAATCCCGTCGGTGGCAATCCCACGCGGTGCTGACACACCGCACTCCAAAGTTACTCCAGCGTGAATGCCGGCAGCTTGACGATCTCGCCCCCCTTGAGCGCCGACTGATGCGCACAAATTCCGACACAGGTCCAATTCGCGGACAGCGTCGCGTTCGGCCACGGATCGCGGTTGTCGCGCAGAGCCGAGACGAACTCGTTGACCAAGTGCGGGTGCGAACCGCCGTGGCCGCCCCCTTGGATGAACGAGAGGTGCTCGGAGTCGTGAATCTCCGCGGGCTGAGTGAATTTGCGGATCGGCTCCGGCAGCAAGTGAGCGTAATCCGGAATCGTGACTTTCGTCGGAATCTCCGGCTCCGGTTTCTTGGCGGTGTGAATGACGTGTGGCTCGCCTTCGACCAGCGTCCATTCGAACGATCGCTTCGTGCCGTAGACGTCGAAGCTCTCGCGGTACTGCCGAGCGACGTCGTACAGGAACCGCCAAATGTGAGCGGTCACGTCGCTGTCCTTCACTTTGATGTGGCACGACTCGACGGCGAACTTGTTGCCAGATTTGCGAGCGATGTCCTCGCGAACTGTGCCTGAACCGAAACACGAAACGTACTCGGCTCGGCCGTTGACGAGACCGAGGCATGGGCTGACGACGTGCGTCGCGTAGTGCATCGGGATCATCTTCTCCCAGTAGTCCGGCCAGCCGTCCATGTCTTGCGGATGCGACGCGGCGAGGTGCTGAATTTTGCCGAGTTCGCCCTTCTGGTACATCTCTTTGATGAAGAGGAACTCGCGGGAGTAAACGACAGTCTCGGCCATCATGTATTTGAGGCCGGTCTGTTTGACGAGTTCGCAAATCTGCTGGCAGTCTTCGACGGTCGTGGCCATCGGCACGGTACACATCACATGCTTGCCGGCCTTGAGCGCCTCGATCGACATCCGCGCGTGTTCGGAGATCGGACTGTTGATGTGGACGAAATCGACTTTCGGATCTTTCAAGACGTCGGCGTATTCGGTGTATCGTTTCTCGATCCCGAAGCGATCGCCGGACTTGTGGAGTTTTTCAGTGTTGCGTTGACAGATCGCATAGACATTCGCGTCCGGGTGAGCTTGGTAAATCGGAATGAACTCGGACCCGAATCCCAAACCAATCATCGCGACGTTCAATTGCTTTCCCATTGCAGTCTCCTTCAGTGAAATCGAACTTTCCAAAGCGGGTGAAAAAGATAGCGAGTCAACGATCCGGTATCTTGTAGGAATCGGACATTTTCTGTTGACCATTGGACATGAGCTGACTTCCCATAAAAACGGCGGTGAGCCACAAAAACGAAAACACACCGAAGGGCCTCCGCCAAGGACCGTTTTCTCAGCGCTGACATCCCTGAAAATCACCGTGAACGGCATGCGGTCGTAGTCGGTTGCTGAGCCTCACCGAGTTGTCACGGTTTGTCAGCCCAATACGATGCTCGCAGTTGCTGTCGATGGTGCTCGTCGCCGATGATCGAAAGTGGTCGTACGCGACATGCTTAACCTGCAACGAGACAATGCAACCCATAGGCCGATTGCTGAAACGCTGAATTTCACCAGCGGTATTTATCGTCGGCTCTGCTTTTGAAATGCGGCTGCTGTGGCATTAAAGAAACAACTCTGTCTTGTCGGTGTCTTGTTGGTGTTGATGATGCCGTTCCTCACATGGGGATTCGGTTTCATCGAGTTCGTCGCGAAGCAAATGGCTTGGCGAGCAGTCAGTCATCGCGACTATCGCTCGGCGTCGGCTTGGGCCGACGATGCGAAACGGTGGAGTCCTGGTGATGGGGAGTCTGAATTCCTGATTGCTCGGATTGCTCGCAAGCAAGCGCGGATTGACGACTGCGTGCTTCATTTGAAACGTGCGGGCGCTCTGGGGTTTGACCGGGAGCGGATTCGTCGCGAGTTGATTTTTGTGGAAGCTCAAATCGGCAACATCGAGCAGACGGTGTCCGAACTGTCTGGCTTGCTGGTCGAACAACAAGGGGAGGGAGTCGAAATCTGCGAAGCGTTCGCCAACGGAATGTTGATGAACGGCATGGAGAACCAAGCAACGACGTTGATTCAACAGTGGTCGGCTGATTTTCCCTATGACCCACAACCCGACGTCCTGCTGGGCCGGCTGGCCGAGTTTCATACGCGGCCCAAAGATGCTGAGCAGCATTATCGCGCGGCACTTACGAAATCAGAGAAGTATCCACCAGCCCTGTTTGGTTTGGCCAGAACGCTCAGTGAACTCAATCGCTGGCAAGAAGCTCTGGAAGTGTACCAGCGCTGTCTCGATCTTCCCGTGGCGGAACCTGTCCAATGGGGGATCGCTCGCTGCCTCCGTCATTTGGGCCGGGAGGACGAAGCCTACAAGCTCCTCAAGCAAGCGGCGACCGTCCCCACACAGAAGTTCCTGGTGACCCTCAGAGAATTGGGCGAACCTACTGAGAATGACTTACTCGCTACCGAACTTGGAACTCTCGAAGCGAATCGTGGCCATTTTGGTGAGGCCGTCCGCTGGCTCCAACAGGCCGTTGATCACAATCCCAAACACCGTGCGGCTCGCTATCAACTGGCGAAAACACTGCAAGCACTCGGCAAGGCCGATCAGGCACAATCGCATTTTGAGTTTCTTTCTGGCCTAGAAAAGAAACTCAGCGAAATTGACAAACTCAGTGATCAGATCCTCAAAAATACCGATGACCTGGAAGCCCGGTTTCGCATGGGCGTCGTGCAGCTTGAAGTCGGCTCAAAGGAAACAGGGCTATTTTGGCTGCGAAGCATCGTGGCTCGTGCCCCTGCTCATTCCGCCGCTCGCGACCTGATAGAAAAAAACTCGAACCAAGACACGTCTGACAGAAAGGCGAGCGGGGCGGCGTCAGCCCCCCGGTGATGCGTGAATACCACGAAACACCGAGGGGCAGGCACCGCCCCGCTCGCCCAGATTCGGCTTTTGTCGGGCGTGTCGAACAAAGAAATTCGATGATGCGCAATTTCTACTTGATCTTGTCTGCCATTTGACCGGCGAGTGCCTTGATCTCGTTGGCCTCTTGAAGTTTTTCCAGACTAGAAAGGTCATTCAGCAGTTGATCGGCCAAGGCCGCATCAGTCTTCTTCAGTTCAATCAGTCCGTCACGCAGTCCTGAAACGGCACTGCCGCCGCTACCACTCGCGGCGATCTCCGAAAGACGAGCCTTCATCTGCTCCTTGCCAGAAACCTTGTGAGCTTCGTTGCTCGATTTGTCTACGATTTTCACTTCACTCTGACCGCAACCAGACAGTGGAATGACCAGCGACAGTGCAACGATCAGATTTGAAATTCGTGAGGATCGAAAAATCGTCATGGAAAATGCCTTCTTAATGGAGCCAATCTGGAGAGCACAAAAAACAGACGAGCGAGATGACACTTCTCGCCTTCTCGCTCGTCCGGACTATTCGACATTTCAGTCGTCACGTTGCAAAGAGATTAGAACTCGCCGACGGGCTGACCATCATTACGAGCACCAAGTCGCTGCCACATGATGTAATCAATATTTTGGTTGATGAATTTCACCGCTCCATCACCCATGAGCGAGTGAACGCCACCCGTATGCAGGCTGCGCGCACCAAGCATGGCCGGTCCATCTGGTGCGCACCCGGAACAATGTGCAGTGCAATTTTGGTACTTTGAATTCGGCGGCAACAGGACGTTGAAGCTTCCTTGTTCGTGAACGCCAACATTCCAGAAACAGCCGGTTTCGGTGCGTTGCGCGTTGCCGCTGGTCGTACAACGACTCCCCCAATCATTCATCTGGGCCAAAGTGAGGAACGTCCCATCCCAGCCTGCAGGGATGGCGACCGCCTGGCGTAGATTTACCAACAAATCTTGGGCCGAGCCGCCGCTGCCGCTACTGACTTGCTCAGACGCCATGATGACGTTGGAAGTACCATCACGGACCGATCCGATTTCCACTGGAACACGAAGATTCACAATTCCATTTTGCTTATTCCCCACATATCCACCGACGACTCCGTCGTTATACATCCCACCGGTGGCTCCTTCGCACATCGGATAATTGATCTGAGGACGCACACCGGTTCCATCGCTCAAATTTGCGGCGTTTGTTGGGCAGACAAAACCAGGTATTCGCCGCCGGCCTGGGCTAGCGGCCGTGTTAACCATGTGCGCCCCTTTTCCGTTATCCCACCATGCCCATACGCCGAAATTGTATGTCTTAAACAAAGGGGCCTGATCCAAGTACGGCAACAACGATGTATGCGCACTGGAACCACGCCAGTCTGCGGTGCCTGTCACGCCCGCCATTTGTGAAAGCGGGTAGAGTTTTGCGGAATCATGATAGTTATGCATTGCCAACCCCAATTGTTTGAGGTTGTTGCGGCACTGTGAGCGGCGAGCAGCTTCACGGGCCTGTTGCACAGCAGGCAACAACAGTGCGATGAGGATCGCGATGATTGCGATCACAACCAGCAGCTCGATGAGCGTGAATCCACGCCGATCTGAACACGTTTTTGACATCTTACACCTCCGGAAAAAAAGGAAATGAAAACTGAGATGATCGAACGGGACGCCGTTCGGCATCAGGTTGGGTGCGAATGCACCGAGCAACGGAATTAGATTGCTTTGACAATGATGTGCTCAGCGGACTTGCCTAGCGTTTTCGTAGTTCCGGCTTGGACCGGCACGTTGCACCTGAGAAATGGCGAGAAAAACGCTCCCCCTATTTCACGTTAAATTAACACTCGCCCGTGCTGAGGTCTTGTGGATATCAGACATTTTTTATTGACTATCGGACATGAGTCCCTCGTCTTCTCAATCTACTGCTCGCCGCAAACCGCTCGTTGATACGAAAACCGAGCCGGCAGGCAACAATGAATTTGCCGCCCAACGCGATTTTTTCGCTCAAATGGGTGGGCAGCAGCAGTTCCAACAACTTTTTGAGCACTTAACTGGCGTCTACTTTTTTGTGAAAGACCGCCAGAGCCGCATGGTCTGCGCGAGTCAGCCATTTTGGAAACATTTGGGAGTGCGATCGGAAGAGGAGATCGTCGGCAAGACCGATGACGATTTCTTTCCACCCCATGCGGCCGACCACTTTCGACGCGATGACGAACTGGTGATGTCCACCGGTCAGCCGCTGATTGGCCGCGTCGAACTGTGGTACAACGAGCA
>JANNDA010000107.1:0-5985 GCA_031387195.1 Planctomyces sp.
GGAGCGTGACGGCTACGTTCTTGCGGCTTTACCGCCTTATCCATTTCTCGCAGTCGCAGCTTCCATGAGTGCTTGCTCGGTGAATTCACCGCGAGTGAATTCGCCTGTCAGGCGGCCTTCACAGAGAACCAGAATTCGATCGCAGAGTGTGATCAGCTCTGGCAGTTCGCTGGAAGTGACGATCAAGCCCAGTCCGTCACGGCACAAGAAGTCGATCAGCTTGTAAAGTTCCGCCTTCGCTCCGACATCCACGCCGCGCGTGGGATCGTCGAGCAGCAACACCTTCGGTTGAGTCCGCAGCCAACGCGCGATGATGCACTTCTGCTGGTTGCCGCCGCTGAGACTGTTGATCGGTGCCTCGGTTCCCGACGTCTTCACGCCCAAGCGAACGATCGATTCTTGTGTTGACGAACGCTCGCGATGATCGGAGATCAGTCCGAGCGAACTCAGCTCTTCCAGCGTGCAGACCGTGATGTTGTCTCGCACCGTCAGATGTGAAAACAGGCCGAGTCGCTTGCGGTCTTCAGTGACCAACGCCATTCCCGCCGCGACCGCCTCTTCGGGATGTGAGAACGAAACCGGCTGACCATCCAGCGTCATACGGCCCTGCGGCGGTAGTTCGCTCGCTCCGAACAGGCATTCGAGCAATTCCGTTCGACCCGCTCCCATGAGCCCGGCGATGCCGAGCACTTCGCCGCGCCGCAACTCAAACGACACATCCTTCAATCGCCACGGTCGAGCGTGTCCCGGCCACGGCAACGAAAGATTCTTCACGCTCAGCACAACCTCACCGGGCTGACGTGGTTCGGCGAAGACCGTCTCTTCGATCTCGCGACCGACGAGCAAGTGCGTCACCTCGCGAACGTGCGTCTCATCGCGACGCAGCGTCTGCACATGCCGTCCGTCTCGCAGAATCGTGATCCGATCCGCCAGTCGGAAGATCTCGTCCATCTTGTGTGAGATATACAGGATCGTGACGCCGTCTTTCCGCAGTCGGCCAATGATCTCGAACAGCCGCTCGGTCTCTGTTTCCGTGAGCGCGCTCGTCGGCTCGTCCATGATCAGGATGCCGGCCTGCTTCGACAGGGCTTTCGCGATCTCGACCAACTGCTGATCGCCGACTCGCAATTCACCAACACGTTGATTCGGATCGAGCCGACAGCCGAGCTGCTGAAACAACTCCGCCGCTTCTTTCTGAGCAGACGATTCATCCAGCAAACCCAAAGCCCCGCGCCGTTCTCTGCCGAGGAAGATATTCGCCGCCACTGAAAGCTGTTCGACGAGATTCAGTTCCTGATGAATGATGCTGATGCCGGCAGCCTCAGCATCGCGAGTGCTGGCGAATCGAATCGGTTGCCCGCGCAGTCGCAACTCGCCGTCGAACTCGGTGATAACGCCGCTGAGAATCTTCATCAGCGTGCTCTTGCCCGCTCCGTTCTCACCGACGATCGCGTGCAATTCGCCAGCGGCAATCTCCAACGTCACGTCCTGTAACGCGACCGTGCCGCCGAACCGTTTGGTGATCTGATCCAATTCAATGAGCGACACGGTGATTGACTTTCTTTGACTTCTTGGCGGGGTGGAGCCGACTTGCTTACATATTATGGGACGTATGGGACTCATGCGACTTGCGATCCGGGCATGTCTCATCGGTCCTATGTGTCCCATACGTCCCATCAGTCGCTTGAGTAACGGCGAACCTTCGCCCGCGAGCAATTGCGGCAGATTTTCATCGGCGGACGTCGCAATCGCAATCAGCTCCTTCCGTTGCCGATGCTTGCATCCACTTTGCAATCCGATAAGTTTCCGTCCGACTTGTCACCGCCTTAAAGGATCGATCATGGACCAAGACGAGATATTGTTGGACTGCGAAGAACGTATGGAAAAAGCCGTTTCGGTCTTTCGCGAACAACTCAAAGGGCTCCGCACAGGCCGAGCGACACCTGGACTGGTTGATAACATCCGCGTTGAAGTTTACGGCTCGCCGACACCGCTCAAGCAGATCGCACAAGTCAGCGTTCCCGAACCGCAGCAGCTCATGATTCGGCCTTACGATCAAACCAACGTCGCCGCGATCTCGAAGGCGATTCAGTCGAGCGATGTCGGACTCGCTCCCAAGGTTGATGGTCGAGTCATCCGACTCAACATTCCGGCCCTCTCCACCGACCGCCGCAAGCAATTGGTGTCCCGTGTCAAAGAGTTTGCCGAAGACGCACGCATCGCCCTGCGTAATGTTCGCCGCGATGCGAACAAACACGCTGACACGTCGGAAAAGGATAAGGTTCTGACCGAAGACCTCTGTGAGGCTACTAAAGAAGAAATCCAGGAATTCACCAAGAAATACGAAGGCGCGGTCAATTCGGAAGCGGCGGCCAAAGAGAAGCAGGTCATGGAGGAATAGTTGGGTTGCCGCAAAAAATCGTCGCCGCCCGCTGTATAAATCGAAGCTAGACTATCCCGCACGTATCTTCTGGCTGTCTGGATTCGGTGCATTTCCCCACGAGTGGTGCTCGACCATGTCGATCGTCGCGACTTCTGACGAATTCCTCGATCACTTGCTGCACAGCAAGCTGCTCAGCGAAGAGCAGTTTGACCAGGCATTGGAAGTTCTCGCCGCCGTCGAAGAGACCGATGCGGCGACGAGCGCCAAAACTTTGGTGAAGTCGAAAGTGATCACGCGATTGCAGGCCCAACGGTTGTTGGAAGGCCATTCGCGGGGCTTCTTTATCAGCCACTATCGCATCGACGAAATCCTCGGCTCAGGCGGCATGGGCTGGGTCTACATCGCTCGCGATTTGAAGAGCGGCGAAGACGTCGCGATGAAAATGCTCTGCGACCAGACTGAGGCGGACACCGGACTGCTCACGCGGTTTCAGTTGGAAGCTCAGGCTGGCCTCAAGTTGAGGCATGAAGCGATTGTCCGCACCCGTGAGATCGGCAAGGTGGCTGGAGTTTACGGTGAGGTTCACTTCGTGGTCATGGACCTGGTGCGTGGCGTCGGCGTCGATGAGTTCGTCGCGATGGGTGGTCCGATTCCTTGGGCGGTGGCCTGTCACATCGTGAGGCATGCCGCTGCGGGATTGCATCACGCGCATCGGCAGGGATTGGTGCATCGAGACATCAAGCCGGGCAACATCCTCGTCGATCAATTGTGCCATGCGTTTGTGTTGGATTTCGGATTGTCGGCCGCATCAAGATCAGAGTTGAGCCACGAGTTTTCGCTGTCGATGATCTTTGGACAAGATTGCTTGGGGACAGCGGACTACATCGCGCCGGAGCAAGCGAGAGACAGTTTTCAGGTCGATCGTCGTGCGGACATCTACAGTCTCGGAGCGACGATGTACTTCATGCTCTGCGGTCACGTGATGTTTCCCGACTGCAAAACTCGGCCACAGAAAATCACGGCGCAATGGAATGTCGAGCCGACACCGATCCGCCAACTGGTTCCCGCAGTTCCGGAAGAGGTGGCTCAAATCCTGCATCGCATGTTGGCCAAAGACCGTGAACAGCGCTTCGCGTCCACTCGTGAGGTGGCCGAATTGTTGCTTCCCTTCGCTCGCCCAAAGCGAATCGACTTCAGCTTCCAAGAAATCCTCGATCGTCGTTCGCTGCTGGCTCTACAACGTCAGAAGCTGCTCGACGAACGATCCAATCGACTGGCCAAAGCCACCAGCCTCTCCGTCTGCACGGTCGATTCCAAGACGATGCGCCCCATTCAAGCGCAGTCAGAGACGTCGATCCAGAAAGACACGCAACTAGGCGGTGATCGGCCAATGCGTTAGCTGGTCACGACCGAGCGACCGCTAACACCAAACCTTGCAACGGAAGGTGTGGCTCAAAACGGGCGTTCGGCAAGTATGCCGTCAGCAACGCACCACCGCCGCCGGTGATGAAGACGTCCGCGTTCGGTCCCGCTTCGCGTTCGATCAATTCTTTCACCGCTCCGAGCTGTCCCCAAAACAACCCGCTGCGAATCGCCGCCCGCGTGTTGCGTCCGAGCGGCTCTGGAGTTTCTTGACCGAGTTCCGTCACCGAGACCAACGGCAACAAGGCCGTGTATTCGTGCAGTGCTTTCGCCGACAACGCGAGTCCCGGCAAGATGGCTCCCCCCTCAAACGCTCCGTCGGCGGAGATGAGATCAACGGTCGTCGCCGTTCCCGAATCGACGATCACCGCTGCTCGCTGCGGGTT
The DNA here is from genome assembly GCA_031387195.1 of Planctomyces sp. Taxonomy (GTDB): domain Bacteria; phylum Planctomycetota; class Planctomycetia; order Planctomycetales; family Planctomycetaceae; genus SXKJ01. Next base: position 4,192 of record JANNDA010000107.1, read on the forward strand.
GCGCAGGACATTCACCGCCACCGCATTCAGCAACCGATCAATGCCCACTCGACGCGGCTCTTCGACGCGAATCGTCAACGGGAATCGTTCGGTATTCGTGACGTGAGTCGGCGACGCTCCGAGTTCTTTCGGCCACGCGGCTTGCAGTCGCTTCACCCCCTCCGGATTCGACCCGGCAATCACCGCCGTCTGCCAATTTGTGGATGCAGACTTCCAAGTCGTCAGTAACTCCCAGGGAATCTGATCCTCGATCAGCACGACCGTTCGTTGAAGACACGCGGGAAGAACGCCGCGTTGTCGTTCGCTCGAATCGGCGAACAGCCCGAACTTGATGCGGGTGTTGCCGACGTCGATTGCCAAGTGCTGACTGGCACCGTCTGTGGTCATGGATTGGTCTCATCCGCAGATGGAAGGCTCAGGCAACAGCCCCAACTCGGCCGCGACGCCGCGCATCGCTGCAATGCAAAATCGCATGTGCTCGTCGAGATCGACACCAAGATCAGCCGCTCCGTTGGTGATGTCATCGCGATGGACCGATGCGGCGAACGATGCTTGTTTCATTTTCTTGCGGACGCTTTTGGGTTCGAGTTCTTCGAGCCGATTCGGTCGGACCAGCGCACAGGCCGTGATGAATCCGCAGAGTTCATCGCAGGCATACAACGTCTTGTCGAGTTGTGAGACGCGCGGGCAATCGGTGAGGTAATCAGCGTGCGACTTGATCGCATAAATCACGTCGTCGGGATAACCACGCTCCTGCAAGATTCGCGAGCCTTGCAAGGGATGATCGGGCGGGTTCGGCCAGCGTTCGTAGTCGAAATCATGCAGCAGCCCGACCGTCCCCCATTGGTCTTCGTCCTCGCCGAACTTGCGTGCGTAAGCCCGCATCGCTGCTTCAACGGCCAACATGTGTTTGATCAGGCTATCGCTCTGGGTGTACTCGCGAACGAGGGCGAGATCATCGGCACGGCTCATCAATCGAACCTCAAATAAAAGACGTTTGTAGAAACCAACCAGCGCGGGCGATACGGTACTCAGCGTCTTTCCCTCTCGCCACTCGCGCGAACTTGAGCATCTCACATGAGCACTTCCTTCAGCCGCCCCAGCGAAAATCGAACCTCCACCAGTTGGCTGCTCCGCGTGAAAGCTCGCGATCCGCAAGCGTGGCAGCGGCTGACCGACTTGTACGGGCCGCTGGTCTTTCACTGGGGACGCCGACACGGGCTGTCACCGGAAGATGCGGGGGACTTGATGCAAGAAGTCTTCAGCGCGGTCGCGACGGCGATTGATCGTTTCTTGCACGCACCCGATCAAGGAACGTTTCGCGGCTGGCTGTGGACGATTGCTCGCAACAAACTGCGTGATCACTTTCGCCGAGCCGCAAATCGTGAAGAGGCCGCTGGCGGAACGGAAGCGGGGTTACGACTGTCGTCGATTCCCGAAATCTGGTCCGACGATTCCGTAGAAGTGACTGACCGAGTCGAACTGCAAAAACTCTTCCGGCGCGCCCTCGATCGCGTTCGCTGTGAATTTGAAGAACGGACGTGGCAGGCGTTTTGGCTGACGACAATCGACCTCCGCGACACGGTCGATGTTGCGGCGGAACTCAATCTTTCGACGAATTCCGTGAGACAAGCGAAGTCGCGAGTGCTGCGTCGGCTGCGAAGGGAATTGGGGGATGTCAGCGAGTAAGAGCGAAGTAACCCGAAGCGGGGGCGAGGGCGGTTGCGGACAAACGCTCCGAAAAGAGTGGTGTTGTGTATGGTGCGCCCAACCGGAACCGTGGGGGTTTTTATT
>JANNDA010000108.1:0-1639 GCA_031387195.1 Planctomyces sp.
GCCACTCGGAGCGTTCGCCCTCGCTGACGCTTCGGGTTAGTTTTGTTTGAGATCCTTACTCGACCTTGTATCGAGTTCGCAATTGCCGAGCGGCGTTCATCATTGCTGTCAGTTTTGCCGTTGCCACTTGCGCGGACGCCACCGGGTTGTCGGCGAACGTGGCAAAGCCGCAGTCGGGATTCAGCAACACACGATGCGGGCCAAAGACACGGATGGCGGCTTCGGCCTTGGCAACGATCTCTTCGACGCTCTCGATCACGTCGAGCTTTTGATTGACGACGCCCACGCCGATACGGCAGTCGTCTGGAAGTGACGCCAACACGTCGATCTCACCGGCGCGGGGAGTACACAGCTCCAGAAAAAACGTTCCCACATTGAGCGACCGCAGCAGCGGCACGAGCGGTTCGTAGCTTCCGGCAAGGGCCACGGACTCGTTGCGAGTCCAATTGCCACGGCAGATGTGCAGCGCTGTTCGATCGCGGGGAAGTCCCTCGATGACGCGGTTGATCAGCTCGCCTGCGAACGCCAGTTCCTCTGCCGTGCCGAGCTTCTCGCTGAGAGCGCCGCACATGAAGCTGCGGTTGCCAGCCGGTTGGCCAAAGACCACTTCGGTGAGTACCGGTTCGTCAAACTGCACGAGTGCCGCGCCCGCAGCGAGCAGTCCCTGCAACTCTTCACGCAGCACGCGCACCACATCGTCGGCAAGTTTTTCACGAGTCTCGTAAGCGCGATCGGTGATGCAATCCATCCACATCGTGCGAGTCAGCAGGTACGGACCAGGCAGTGCAACTTTGATGGGCCGCTCCGTCAGCGTTTTGGCGAACTCGATTTCGTGAACGGCCAGCGATCGGCTGCGACGGATTGGCCCGAACACCGCCGGATGCCGCACGCTGCTGGCGGGCACATCGAGCGCTCGCAACTCCGCTTCAAACTTCACGGGGTCATCGACGTAGGGCAGCAGATCGGTGATCGGAATGAGCTGGCAGCCATCGAGCAGTCCGCCGACGAAACTGGCATAGCTGTCGCGACGCTGCTCGCCGTCGGTCACGACATCGACGCCGGCCTTGAGCTGCGAATCGACCGCGAGCCGCACCGCGTCGTCACCAATCTCGTGGAACTCTTGATCCGACAGCCGACCTTCCATGTGCTCGTGAATTGCCTGCAACATCCAGCGCGGCCGCGGCCAGCTCCCGATGCCCATCGCCGACAGCGGTACGATCGAAGGTGCTGCTGCGGGCGGCAGAATTGCTGCGGGAGCGACAACAGGACTGGCCGGTCGCAGAACGGTGACAGTTGCAGGTCGATTGGCGACTTGAAGACGATCCGCGAGCGGTCCTTTGCAAACCAGAAATCGCCATTCGGAATCCGCTCGGACACACGACACCAATTCGTTCTTGGTCATGCGGCACCACGCCGGAAGATCCTCTTCGACACTCGATTCGGTCGATCGGATTTCAAGCAGCCCACCGGATCGCAGCGGGTCCATGTGGCGACGAATAAGCAACAACAGCCCGCTACCGCAGTCCATGTTGCCGCCGTCAAAGCTGACGTCGGGGTCGAAGGTGTGACGATCGACGTACTGCATGTGGCGTCCCTCTCGCCCGTTTCAAAATTAGCCCGACGCGCAAGCGAGGGGTCG
>JANNDA010000118.1:0-3378 GCA_031387195.1 Planctomyces sp.
GCGGACTCGAAGACTTCCGCCAGACGCTCCGCCGTGAGCACGTTGGAAAATGGCAAGTTGTCCGCCTGCAGCAACGAAAGACGGACACGCTCAATTGCTCTTCCAGATTCCCCACTCGATGAGCGAAAAGACATGAGACCCTCCTTGGCCCAGCATGCACGCTCACGTCCAAGAAAAGGTCTCACCCTGAGCGAACCATAGGCCGAGAAGCTTTCACCTCCAAGACCAATTGGTCCCACCGCTCCTGGTAACCACCGCCGATGACACAAACCCCTCACGCCCCTCGCGCGTGCGTCCTACCGCTGCGCGCCGACGTCATTGTCCGCGACTTCGGCAGTGCCATTCGGACCTGTCCCCTTTGTTTCCTCCTCCCGACTTCTCGGCCACGACTTTCAACGCAACTTGCCTCAGCTTCGTTCGCCATCGAATCACAACCTTCCAGTGATCGAATGCAAAAACTGTCCAACGATAGTCTGTACCAGATTCAAATTTCAGCAGAATCGCAGGTTACTCGCGCGACATCAGCGAATCGAGTAACTACGACAGCACACTTTGTGTCTTCCGATCCCTTCTCCTCGCGTTTCGGAGGGAGTGGGGACCGGAATGCGAAAGTGCGCGGTTGAACTACTTCACGCCAGATGGGAATCGCGGTATCTTGCTCCGCTATGAGTGAGCCTGATGGAGGAAATCTGCTCACGTCGTCTTCCAGAAAACGAGGTCATTGATGACATTCGATCTGCTTTCAAGTCTTGAGTCTCCGCGGGATTTGCGGGGATTTTCGGATGAGCAATTGAGACAACTCGCTGCGGAAATCCGCGAGGCTCTTTGCTCAGTTTGTGCAGACCGTACCGCTCACTTCGCCAGTAACCTGGGAGTCGTCGAGTTGTGCATCGCCCTGCATCAGGTCTTCGATTTTTCGAAGGACCGGCTGATCTGGGACACCGGACATCAAATCTATCCGCACAAGCTGGTCACCGGACGGCTTGGTGATTTCTCTTCCATCCGCCGCAAAGGGGGTGTGATGGGATATCCGAATCCAGAGGAAAGCGACTACGACCTGTTCATGACCGGACATGCGGGATCGTCGGTTTCGACCGTGTTGGGCATGAAAGTGGCCGATGATTTGTTGCACGCGGATGGACGCCGGTCGGTGGCGGTCATCGGTGACGGAGCACTGCCGTCGGGCATCGTTTTTGAAGCATTCAACAACGCGGCGGGGCTGAAGAAGGATCTGCTGGTTGTCCTCAATGACAACAAGATGGGAATCTGCCCGCGCGTCGGTGGGTTGGCTGAATATCTCGACAAGGCTCGCGTCGCACCATTTTACAACGGACTGAAGCGTGACGTGGCGTGGTTGCTCAACAAGGTTCCGGTCGTCGGTGAATCGGTCGAGCACGCGCTGGCTCAGTTCAAAGACGCGGTGAAAGGTTTTCTTCACGGCGGAATGCTGTTTGAAGAACTCGGATTCCGGTACATCGGCCCGGTCGATGGACACGATCTGGTTGCGCTGAAGCGATATCTCGAATTGGTCAAAGACATCAAAGGACCGGTGCTGCTGCACGTCTTCACCGAGAAGGGTCACGGCTTCCAACCGGCCTGCCAAGACCCGGTGAAGTTTCATTCGCCGTCACCTTTCACTCGCACCGAAGACAACGAGATCGTTCCGGCAAAGGCATCGTCCAGCCGCGCGTACACAAACTCGATGAGTGAAGCGATTTACTCGGCGATGAAGCGCGATACACGAGCTTGCGTCCTCACTGCTGCGATGTGTGCGGGCAACGCGCTCAGCAAGATTCGGACGGAGATTCCCGATCGCTTTTTCGACACCGGCATCTGCGAAAGTCACGCCGTCGCGTTCGCGGGCGGTATGGCCAAGAGCGGCATGCGGCCGATCGTCGACATTTACAGCACGTTCTTGCAACGCAGCTACGACCAAATCTTCCAAGAGGTCGCGTTGCAAAACTTGCCCGTCGTGATGTGCCTCGATCGCGCTGGCCTCGTCGGTGCCGACGGCCCAACGCATCACGGCTCGTTCGACAACACCTACATGCGTGCGTTTCCGAACATCGCGATGATGGCCCCTGGCGATGAAGCGGATGTCGCGCCGATGCTCGACTTCGCGTTGAGCCACGACGGCCCGACATCGATCCGATATCCAAAAGCCAATGTCGAGCGCATTGAACGCACCGCAACGCCTGTTGAACTTGGCAAAGCCGAGGTCTACGAATGGGGGACCGACGGCATGTTCGTGGCCTTCGGCACGCTCTTCGGCGAGTGCGTTCGAGCGGCCGAACAACTGCGAGCCCAAGGACTCGATGTCGGCGTCATCAACGCACGCTTCGCCAAGCCGCTCGACACCGAAACGATTCTCAAAGCCGTCGAGGACTGCGGCTTCGTGATCACGGTCGAAGAGAGCACGCTTTGCGGCGGCTTCGGCAGCGCGGTCCTCGAAGCGGCAAACGATGCCGGCCTCCGCACTGATCAGATCAAACGTCTCGGCATTCCCGATCGCTTCATCGAACATGGCGAACGATCAGAACTGCTCGCCGACATCGGCCTCGACGTCGAGGGTTTGGTCTCGGCAGCGCAAGCAATGGCGAACGTCGAAGCAAAGATCTGAGCTCGTTTTGTCTCCGTGGATGGCTCAGGAGTTTCCAATATGTCAACGACCAAGCGAGTCACGGTCTATCTGGACCCAAAATTGCATCGAAGATTGCAAACGAAGGCCGCCAAAACCGAGCAAAGCGTTTCAGGTCTGGTGAACGAGGCGGTTCGCCAGCAATTGGCTGAGGACGCTGCTGATCTGGATGCGTTTCGCCAGCGAGTCGCCGAGCCAAATCTGTCATTTGACGACGTGGTCAAGGACTGGAAACGCCGTGGCAAGCTATAAGCTGCTCATCAAACCGTCTGCGGCGAAAGAGATTGAATCGATACCTAAGACGGATCGGCTGCGGGTAGTCGATCGAATTCAATCACTTGCAACTGACCCACGACCAGTGGGATGTACGAAGCTGAGCGGCGAAGAAAAGTATCGCGTCCGGCAAGGCGACTATCGCATGCTCTATGAAATTCAGGATCATGAGTTGATGGCCACTGTCATTCGAGTTGGCCATCGCCGTGAGGTCTATCGTTAGTTGAGTTTTCCGGATTGCGCGATGAAGGATCACCGAAGAATCAGGAGGAAGATCATGCGGACTCAATGGCTTGGATGCCTTTTACTCGTCATCACAAATTGGCAGGCGACGATCGCTGCGGATGCCATTGAGCTTACCGAACCGGAATCGGACGCGCGAGTTCATACGGCGGCGCCGACTATCAGAAGAACGCCGACCAGGAGATGCTCTGCATTGCCATGATCGAGACCGCCGAAGGCATCGC
>JANNDA010000134.1:0-3776 GCA_031387195.1 Planctomyces sp.
GCCTCACCCGCCTGAAAGACGGCCGCATCGGCCTGCTCTATGAACGCGACAACTACAAACGTCTGACGTTCGTGACCTTCACGCTCGATTGGCTCGCGACGAAGCCGTAGATTCCTCGGCCTGCGTTGTTTTCCCTTGGGGACGCCAGTGTCGGCGCGTTAGCATCGTTCCAGCCGAATGGTAAATCGCCATGCAACAAATTGGAGACGACTGACTATGGCGTCAACTTCATTGGAAGAACGAGTGCAGCAGCTTGAACGCCAATTCGCCGACTTCCAGGCGAAGATTGGTGAGGCTGTTCCACGACAGCGAACATCGCCGCGGCCGAACTCTGAAAAAGTCGGTGAGTCGTATTGGAAAACGCGGTCGGAGCGACTGGCGCAAGTCAAAGTTCTCAAACCTCTGGACTCCACGCAGGCGGTGTCCGAGGACCGTGACCGCGCATGATCTATTTCGACACGAGCTACATGCTGAAGTGTTATTTGCCGGAACACGGCCACGCGGAAGTCAGTGAACTCTGGCGGCAGTCCGACGATGTCGTTTGTTCCGAGTTGGGCAAGGCAGAATTCGCAGCGGCTCTGCATCGGCATCTTCGAGAAGGCCGAATCGCTGCCGACGGGCTGAAAGAAGTGCTCGCGACTTGGCGTGACGATCAAGCGGCTGGATTGTGGAGATGGCTACCGTTCGACAACACCGTGATTGACGCCGTCGTGGACTCGTTTGAGCGTTTGCCGGCGAGTGTGTTTCTGCGATCTGGCGACGCCATTCACTTGGCTTTTGCTCGCGAACATGGGCTGACTCAAATCCATACCAACGACCGGCACTTGAAACTCGCAGCGACTCACTTCGGGCTGACCGCTAGCGACGTTGTCCCTTGAGACACCCACGGCAACACCTGTGGAACGAGCATTTCGAGTGGGACGAATTCCAACTCGTCGGTCGAACCGCGTCGGCCGAGCGACAATCTCCGCTTTGAGGCTGAACGATTCTCGCCGAGCGAAAATCGGACAGGCCGAGCGAATGTTCGACCTCTTTCCGCCCGATGATTTCGCCAAGTGTATTCGCTTGCCGGGAGCGTGGCTGCGAGTGAGTCGTCACCGATCCGAATACGACCGTGTGTTAGACTTGCTCGTCTCAGAAAAAAGTTGTTCACAGCGGTTGAGTAGCCATTTCGCGTCTTCGGCTGCGAGCAAATCCTTGGGGCAGTCCGCGATCGCTTGTCGAAATTTGGCGTGCAAGTCCTCCGCCTGATCGTGTTTGCCTAGAGCCAACAGACTTTCGATGAGTCTCAGCAACAGATGCGGCTTGAAATCGGCTGCCAAATCCGAGCGTCGAAGCAACGCTTCGTGGGCGGAGGCCGCTCGCTGATGGTCTTTGTGGAGCAGCCAGCGCCAGGCAGCCATTCCCTTGTTCTCCCACCACTCTTCCGAACCTTCGTCGGACAACTCCGCAGCCTGCTCGAACGCGAGTGCCGCCTTGTCGCCTTGCTTGCTGATCAGGAATTGTCCTTTCTCTTGAAAGGCGATCCGTCTTTGATTGCGGTCATCGCCCGCTTCGGCAATCCAGCGCTCGATGATTGCAAGGGCTTCCTCATTGCGTCCCAGACGGCCGAGGTTGAACTTCTCGCGGTCTTCGAGCCAGTGCCGCTCCTTCGCCGCCAACTCCGGGTCAAGCATTTGGTCGCGTGTCTCTACGAGCGCTTCTTGGAAACGGTCTGCCCATTCGAGATAGACACGGCGATAGCGTTTGAGCCGCCGCCGAAGCGATGGATCGGTCGCCTCTCGCAGCAACTCATCGGCGTACTTGATGGCGGCGTCATTGCCACCGGACTCGACAATCTCGTCGAACTTCTGAGACAGTGCATTGCGGGCCTGAGCTTCAGCGACCTCTTGTTGCAACTGAATGTACTTCGGCCGGAGTGGTGAGTCGGCACCGGTCTCCAGCCGGAGGATTTCGTTGACCTCAGTTGAGTAAAACGCCATCAACGGCGGTTCGTCGAGCGTGATGTCGTCCGTAAGAACTTTGGCCACGGCATCAAGAGCTTCGTCGAGTTTGATCGCTCGTGACCGGCCAGCCAGTGATTGCGCGTCGCTCAATAATCCGTCTCGCTGCTGTCGAGTCGCTCGGCATTGCTCAAGGAACTCAACGAACTTGACTGGTCCGCCGTCTCGATGGTGAGTAATGCCGTAAGGCCGTCCCGACTGATCGAGCAAGAACACGGTCGGCACGCTGCCAGCTCGATATTGAAACTGCCAAGCCTCCATCCGTCGCAACTTGGCGGCTTTTGTGGCGTCGTCTTCCAACATGCTTTTGTCGATTTCGACCAGAACAAAACGTGGGCCGACGTAAGCCAGGAACTCCGCCTGAATCAGCACTTGTCGTTTCAGCAATTCGCAGGCGTGGCAGTTTCGCCGTGCGGTGAAATTCACGAGCACATCTTTGCCAGTGCGTTTAGCGATTTGGATCGCCGCATCCAAGTCTTCGTGCCACTCGACGGTCCTGGTCGTTACTTGCCGACGTGGTTTGGGCACCGATGAAAAAGCGACGACAACGCTGGCTAGAGCGAAGACCACTGGAATCAACAACCACGAAGGAGATCGAAGCATGGGACGAACTTCCTGAAACCTGAGTGCAGCCGAGCCAGCCTTTTATCACAATTCCATCCGATGGTTGTACCGTCTTCATTCCTGCTTAATTGGAACATTGCCATGCTTGATCGCTTCATTCCCAACGTGACTCCCTGCGGACGGACTCGTCGGGAGTATTTGTGGGAAGTTGGTGGTGGCTTTGCTGGCGTCGGATTGATTGATCTCTTGTCGCGGGATGGGTTCTTTGCAAACGAGACTCGCGCGAATGAGGCGGTGAGTAGCGGCGAGGCGGGGATGCATCCGCTGGCTCCGAAGGCTCCGCATTTTGGGGGGGCGAAGCATTGCATCTTTCTATTCATGAATGGTGGGCCGAGCCAAGTTGACACGTTCGATCCGAAGCCGACATTGGGAAAATTTCATGGGACGGCGTACTCCGGGAAGGCGAAGGTGGGGTCGAACGGGCGGCCGATCGGGTATTTGATGAAGTCGCCGTTTCCGTTTCGACAACACGGCGAGAGCGGGTTGCCGATCAGCAGTCTCTTCCCGAATACGGCGAAGCACGCGGATGACATTTGCGTGATTCGGTCGATGCACGCGGACACGGCGGCGCATGCGTCGGGGTGCTTGCAGATGAATACCGGCAGCGTGTTGATCGGCAAGCCCAGCTTGGGAGCGTGGCTGAGTTATGGCTTGGGGACCGAGAACGCGAACCTGCCGAGCTTCGTGGTGATGACCGATCCGCGCGGCGGGCCGATCGGCAGTGCGTCGAATTGGACGGGCGGGTTCATGCCGGCGGCCTATCAGGGGACTCTGTTTCGCAGTCAGGGGTCGCCGCTGTTGGACCTCGCGACGCCGGCGGGTGTTTCCGATCGGACGCAACGCAAGTCGCTCGATCTGCTCGGCGAGTTGAACCGCGAGCACCTCGCGACGCGGCCGCGCGAATCGGAATTGGTCGCACGCATCCTCTCCTACGAGTTGGCGTATCAGATGCAAACGACGGCGGCGGACGTCGTCGATCTTTCGCAAGAGACGCGGCAGACGCAGGAAATGTACGGGCTGGACGACGCTCGCACGGCGGACTTCGGACGCAAGTGCCTGATCGCTCGGCGGCTGATCGAGCGGGGCGTGCGGTTCATCCAGTTGTACTCCGGCGGCGGGCACATCGAGGACACTTGGGACGGCCACAAC